>JAIXVT010000019.1 GCA_027482725.1 Pseudomonadota bacterium
GATACGGTATCGCCGAAGCTAAAGCTTGGATTCAAGTGGGAGCTTCTCCACGGGCCACGCTAGCCCTGGTGAAAGCCGCGCGTGCGCATGCATTTATCAAGCACCGTGGGTACACCACTCCCGAAGACGTAAAAAGTGTGGCCTACGACATTCTCCGCCACCGCATTCAGCTGACTTACGAAGCCGAAGCCGACGGCATAACCTCCGAAGTCTTAGTGAGAAAAATTTTAGATCGCGTTGATGTTCCTTAATGGGTTGTCATGAAGAAAGAACTTCTGGCTAAAATTAAACGCATTGAAATCTCTACGCGGAAACGCATGACCGATCTCCTGACGGGCGGATACAAAAGCCGATTCAAGGGACTAGGCATGCAATTTGCGGAACACCGCGTGTATACTGCGGGCGATGATATCCGACACTTGGACTGGAAAGTCAGTGCTCGCGTCCGCGACCCCTTGATCAAAACCTATGAAGAAGAACGGGAAAAAACAGTTTTTTTAATCGTAGACCTTTCTGCTTCACAAGACTTTGGGTCAGGAGACCAGCGTAAACGCGATACGGCTGCGGATCTCACTGCGCTCATCGCTCACGCCGCCACAACGACAGGCGACCGGGTGGGCGCGTTGCTGGTATCCGAGTCGGTAAAAAAAATCATCCCGCCCAAAAAAGGCCGATCACAAATCCTACGGCTTGTGCACGAAGTTTTAAGCCTGCCCTCCACCCCAGGAGGAACAGGATTATCTGAAGCTTGCGCCGAAACCCTGCGCTTGTTAAAGCACACTGGGGTTGTTTTTATCCTGTCCGATTTTAGATCCGAACTCTCTGTTGCAGAACTCCGCCGGATTAGCCGCAGACATGATGGAATCGGAATCTCGATTCAAGATCCCAAGGAACTTCATTTTCCCGATGGGGTGTCACTCCAATTAGAAGATCCCGAAACCGGAATTTTTGCCCATATCGACGGGCAAGCCCACGCCCTCCGACAATGGGCTCAGGGCTTGGCAAAATCAGAACGTCAACGGGTAGAGGCTTTACACCGAAACTCATCGATCGATTATTTAGAAATCTCTACTGTCGGCTCCCCCGCAAATGCCTTGGTGAATTTTTTTTCAGAGCGAAAACGAAGGGCAGGCGGGCGATGAAACGAGAGATTTATCCCCGAATTAAAGGGCTAAGCTGGGCGATCTTGTGGAGTCTTTTAAGTGCTTCAGATAGCTTGGGGATATCCGTTATCGAAATTACTCCTCTCCAAAAAAGTGCGGACGGTGCGCAGATTGGTGATCGTGTTCCGTATACCCTAACGCTCCCTGCGGATGCCTACGAAACTCAAGGATTAAAAATTTTGCTTCCCACCCAAGAGTCTCCCGACATATCGGTATCCGATTTGATGGTGACCCAAGGACTCAAACTTAAATTTTTTATTGTTCCCTTAAAATCAGGAAATCTGATCATTCCTGAACTCAGTATCAGAAATAATCAAGATATTGAAATCGCCAAGACTGTGCCCACATCATTTGTTGTGAAGGATTTAGCCGAAGCCAAAGACGCTCCCCAGCCCGAAACCCGAGTACAAATTAAGATTCCCGCTTACTACTGGTGGATACTGATTTTAGGGTGTATTGGAGTTTTAGGGATTATCCTTGTGGTAATCGCCAAACGTACCCAACGCAAAGTCGAATCCAGAAAACCCACAGCTGTTGTACCCAAACGCGCACCCGAGTCTATGGCCATGGAAGCCATTGAAAAGGTCTACCAACAAAATCCTTTTCATCCCACCCGACTGAAGCCCGTAGCTTTTGGTTTGAGCGAAGTGATCAAAACCTATCTGTCGGTCAAATTGAATTTCGATGCGCAAGAGCTCACCGCTCAGGAAATTTTGGACACCTTAAAACAACTCCAACAACCGCCGCAACTTTGCGACCTTGTCCGCACGGCATTCCAAGACTATGACGAGATTAAGTTTACCCACTACATTCAATGGCGCCGGGTAACCGAAGTAGATTACAAGCAGATGCGGTATCACGCCGAAGCTATCGTTCATTTTTTTGGACATTTTAACCCTCATCCGGGAACGCCATCATGACGTTTGCTTATCCGTGGGTTTTCGCTCTGATTGCTCCTTTAGCTTGGTTTTTTTGGACCTATCGCAAAGCCGATCGTGATCCTGTACTCAAAATATCGCTCCAAGTCCCCCATTCTTTAATGGCGCACAGTCCGCAGAATCTCAGTCCATTATTCAAATTTATTGCACTCTCTCTGCTCATCGCAGGACTTGCCCGACCTCAAAAAATTTCCTCCAGCCAACCCCGGAAAGCCGAGGGCATTGATATCGTCATGGTTTTAGATGTGAGCTTATCCATGTTGATTCAAGACATGGGAGACCGTAGCCGCGGGGAAATTGCCCGGAGCGTGTTCGATTCTTTCATCAAAAATCGACAAAATGATCGCATCGGTTTAGTTGTGTTTTCTGGTGAACCCCTCACCCTAGCGCCACCGACTTTAGATTACGGGCTCCTTCTCCAGCAAATCCAACATGCAGTACCGGGAATGGGCCTCAAGGACGGTACCGCAATCGGGGACGGGCTTTCTCTTGCTGTCCATCGCTTAAAATCGTCGCAAGCCAAAAGCAAAGTCGTAATCCTCCTTACCGACGGAGACAACAACGTGGGACGAATTGATCCGGTCACCGCGGGCGATTTGGCCCAAGGCTACGGAATCAAGGTCTATTCGATTGCAATCGGCACAGAGGGGCGAGTGCTGCAACCCCTACCTCAAGTGAATGCGTTTGGACAAAAAGTGTACACCCAGGTTTGGGTAGAAAATCGGTTAAACCCTCAGCTCTTAAAAGAGATCTCTCAAAAAACCAACGGAAAGTTTTGGCGCGTTGCCGACGAAAAAACCTTACGGGAAGTTTTTGAAACCATTGATAGCTTGGAAAAGGCACCGATAGATGAACGAACCCCGATTCGTTACGACGAACAGTTTCAAAAATTTTTACTTTGGGGTCTGCTGATGGTCTTAGCAGAACGCGCCTTTACCGTTTTTTACCTGAGGCGGTGGCAAGCATGAACCCGTTTGATGCGTTGAGATTTGTTTTTCTGGGTTTTGCGGCTTTAGGAGCACTGCTCCTCCTGTTCAAAGTTCAGCGAGACCGAGAAAACAAAATAAAAACGTGGATAGGCCCCACATTTTGGCGGGACACGGTCCGTGGAGATTTATCCTCGAAAACAACACTCATTCATGGATTTCTGGGGATTTCGGTCGTCTTACTTGGTCTAGCACTGGCGCGTCCCCAATGGGGAATCATTCAAGACGAAACCCCGATTGAAGCCGTAGACATCATGGTTGCCATTGACCTTTCGAACAGCATGATCACCGCAGATACGGCGCCAAACCGACTGGACCGGGTAAAACAGTTTTTACGTGCTTTTGTCCGCTCTACGGTCCAAGATCGCATTGGATTTACGGTATTCGCACGATCCGCAACACTCATGATCCCCTTAACCCAAGATCGAGATTATTTGCTGGATAGAATTGATACCCTTGATCCGTCGATTTTAGAGGACCAAGGAACTCGGTTTGCTCCAGCACTCAAGCTGGTCGCACAAGCTTTAGATCGAGGAGCCGAGAGCGATGCAGGGGGGTCTCGAGCCGTTGTGTTTGTCAGTGACGGGGAAGACCACTCCGGAAGCGTAGACCGCGCGCTTGATCTCATCAAAGACCCCAAGCCGCTTTTCTTTTTTGTGGGCGTGGGTACGGCCGAAGGCGGCCCTATCCCTTTAAAAAATCGAGATGGTGGCATAATCGGCTACGTTAAAGACAAAGACGGAAAACCCGTTGTTTCTCGGTTTAATCCCGAAGTATTAAAAGCCTTGGCGGAGAAAACCTCGGGGCAATACTTGCAGTTAATAAATCCCGATGACGCTTCGGGAAAAATTTGGAACACGCTTGGAAAAATCCGCAGGAACAAAAATGGCGTTTTGATCAGCGCTCGAAAACATGAAAGGTTTTTTTGGTTCTTGATTCCTGCATTTTTTACCCTCCTTTTTGCTTATAGCTACCCGTTGTTCAAGCGCTCCCGTCTGGCCATTTTTTTCCTCCTGATCGGAACAAGTTCTATACCGATGATGAAATCCGAGGCGTCTTCGGCAATAACCCGCTCCATCCCCGCATACCGAGCATCACGTGCAGCGGAATCTGCCATGACCGAACCCCAAAAATCCCAAGCCCTAGATCAACAGGCAAGACAAGCCGATCCGCAAAGTCCGGCACTCTGGTACAATGAGGGTGTTTCTACACTCCGCAACAAAGGCAATGACGAGGCAAAAAAGTTGTTCAGCAAATCCGCTGAATTGTCGTTGATTCAAGGGGATTTTTCTTTGGCGGCCAAAGCCCTGTACAATAAAGGGCTTACCCAAAAAGAAACCAAAGACCTTGGGGGGGCGATTGAAACCTTGAGTCAGGCCATTGAGGCTGCCAAAGTTGCACAAGACCGACCTCTTGAAGAAAAAGCACGGCAAGCGCTCCGAGTTGCCGCACAACAAAAGTCGCAGCAACAGTCTCAGGAAAAATCTCAAGACTCGCCTGAGAAAAATCAAAACCAGAAAGATCAAAATCAGCAAGACCAGAAAAAACAAGATGCTCCCCGGCAGGGTGGAGATAAATCCGATGAAGACAAAAAATATAAAAGTGAATCGATATCTCAAGACATGGCCGAGCGGATCATGAACGACCTATCGGAAAAAGAACGGGCGCTCCTCAAGGGCCGAATGCGCTTTTAAGAACAAAAAAAAAAAAAAAAAACGGGCGGAGAAGACTATGACCCGAATTGGTAAGACAGTGCAGAAAATCGCTGTTTTTTGGTGTTTTTTGGCGGCTTTACCCCAAGCGGTTTCTTGGGCAGAAGTCCGGGCCACACTGGAACCCAACGAAGTCACGCTGGGGGAATCGGTTGCCTTAAAGTTTACGGCGACTCAAGACGAAGATTTAGACAACATCCACTACCAGTCCCCGGGACTAAGATTTATGAATCGGATGGAGTCTTCGTCGTACAGCATGTCGATGTTTAATGGACGGGTGCAACAAAACAACGTCCGAGAAGTTACGATTGTTTTGGACCCTGAGCGGACGGGCACCCTTAAGATTTTTGGAATTCGCGTCGGGTCTCAATCCCTTCCCGACCAAACCGTAGTGGTACGCAATGAAAACTATCAAGCCAATACGCCTCGCATTCAAGACGAAGCCCCAAGCTTGCAGGGAGACGCAAAGTATTTTTTTATACGGAGCGAAGCCTCAAAGACAAAGGTGTTTAAAGGGGAGCAAATCATTGTCAGTTTTTACCTGTACCGTCGGACACAGGCGGCGATTTCAGAGGTTTTGCAATATCCCTCATTTCAGGGCTTTATTCGCGAAGATTTAGAAATGCCCGTACTCTCTCCGCGAGGCTTGGAGTTTGAAGCCGTTTCTTTAGGCGGGGTTCCTTTTGAACGGGCTCTTTTGGCAAGATATGCACTTAATGCCATCAAAGACGGAAAACTACGGGTAGAGCCGTTTTCTACCCGTGTGGAGTTCATTCCCAAAGCGCGCGGTGGCGATGATCCGTTCGCTGAGCCCTTTTTCCAATTCTTCAATCAAATCACTCCGCGCCGTGCCAGTGCGAAGTCCGATCCGCTCACCATCGAAGTCTTACCGCTTCCCGACGGTAAAAGCCCTGCCTTTACTGGGGGCATAGGGGACTTCGAAGTATCCCGTGAAATTCCCGATGAGAAAAATTTGAAATCGCACACGCCTTTTGCTGTGCGGTTTACATTTAAGGGCCGAGGGAGTGCCCAACTCATCGAACTCCCCCCCAACCTACCGTGGCCCGCCAGCTTTAAGGTGTTTCCCCCGCAAAGCCAGTCCAAAAGTTTAGGGCAAGGATTGTTTCAAAAAACGATAGAGATTTTGGTATCGAGCTCGGAGACAGGGAAAGTGACTCTGCCTGAGTTCAACTTTGAGTTTTTTAATCCTGAGTCAAAGAGCTACTCGAAAAAAACGGTCCCTGGCATCGATCTGTTTTTGGGTCAAGGAGACACACCGTCTGGCAATCCCACCGACTTTCGGGCGACCCCCACTTCCGAGCAAGGTGCCACAGCAGGGACCACATGGGCGCTCCTCCCTCAAAAAACTTTTGATGGGGCAACAGCATTTAAAGGGGTCCCGTGGTGGCGATATGTGTTTTGGGTGGGATGTTTGATGTTCCTGGGATTTTTGGGTTTAGTTTTTTGGGACCAGTTTAAAAAGAAAACCAAAATCAAACTCGACTTACGCCTCAAACAACAACGCCAGACCGCACAATGGGCCAAGCTTGACCGAGAAATCCGAGCGCTCCGATTGGAGCTTGGATTAAAGGCGGACCGAGTTTCCTCTCTTGTTCAAGAAGCCATAGACCTTTGGCTTGATGCACTTTATGAAAAATCTCATATCGAAGTGCGCGCGCTAACTCGACATGAACTCAAGTCCCAAGGCTTGGCAGCAGGTTGGTTTACCGAAGCGGGTTGGTCAGAAATAGAGGATGTTTTAAGTTTTAGCGAACAGATCCGATACTCGGGCCAAATCCAAGCGGACGAAATCCTTTTAGATCGGGCAGAAAATGCCGTAAAACAATGTCGAGATTGGGTTGAACTTTTTGAATCGGGTAAAGTAGGATAAGGACAAACTTCTGGAGAAAGGAAGCATCATGAACTTGCTGGTCTGTATTAAACAAGTGCCGGACACCGAAACCAAAATCAAACTGAATGGGGATTCCACGGGCATTGATCCTGCGGGAATCAAATGGATCGTGAGCCCTTACGATGAATTCGCCATCGAAGAAGCTCTCCGCATCAAAGAAAAAAATGCGGGGTCTACGGTAACCGTTTTATCAGCAGGACCCGACCGGGTAGTCGATGCCTTACGCACGGCTTTGGCGATGGGTGCAGATAACGCGGTCCATGTGGAACTTCCAGAATCGGCAGATAGCTTCATGGCAGCCAAGGCACTTGCGGGTGCGATCAAAAAAGAAGCTCCTGCGGAACTCATCTTTTTTGGAAAAGAAGCGATTGACGACGGCGCTGCACAAGTACCCCAACTCGTCGCCGGATTCTTGGGACTACCCGGATGTACCGTGGTGTGCGGTCTAGAATACGGTTCGGGAACAGTCACAGCTAAGCGTGAAATTGAAGGGGGATCTTTTGAAAAAGTCGAACTTCCCCTGCCTGCTGTGATCGCGGCACACAAGGGCCTAAACGAGCCCCGCTACGCTACACTCCCCAACATCATGAAGGCCAAGAAAAAAGAAGTGAAGGCCGTTAAGCTCGCGGATATTGGCGTGTCCCAGGCCGATCAAAAAATAAAACTGAAAAACCTTCAGCTTCCTCCGCCTAAACAAGCCGGAAAGAAAATCGAAGGCGATGCAGCAACTCAAGCAAAAACTCTTGTTGATTTTTTGCGCAACGAAGCAAAGGTGATCTAAAACTATGGCAAAATTACTGGTTTTTGTTGAACAGCGTGACGGTAAAGCAAAAAAATCTAGCTTTGAATTGATCGCGGCTGCGGCTAAAGCGGGCCATGAAACCCACGCGGTTTTGATCGGGGCTTCGGTATCGGGACTTGCGGGGGAGTGCGCTCAATATGGAGCGCAAGCCGTTCATGCGGTAGAAAACGCAAGCTTGGACAAGTACACGTCTGATGCTTACGCCAAAGCCCTTCAGGGCGCGATTAAAGCGCTGAGTCCAGAAATTGTCCTGGCGTCTCACACCCCTATGGGCAAGGATTTGATGCCGTACTTGTCCGCTCTTTGTGATGCGGGACTTGCTTCCGATTGCACTTCACTAGAATTCGATGGAGCAAAACTAAAGTTGAAGCGTCCGCTCTATTCGGGCAAGGCCACTGCCGAAGTCGAATTCTTGGGGGGTGGTCTGCAACTGGCGACGATTCGTCCCAATGCGATTGGCCTACCTAAGCCCGACACCTCCAAATCAGCCACAGCGACGGCACTCAGCGTAGATGTCAGTGGGACCAAAGGGAAATGTTTGGAAGTCCAAAAAGGAGCCTCAACCCGCCCTGACGTTACCGAATCGTCTATTGTAGTTTCGGGCGGACGATCCCTGAAAACTGCCGAAAACTTTAAGATTCTTGAAGAACTGGCAGATGCGGTCCAAGGCGCGGTCGGCGCATCGCGTGCAGCGGTTGATGCGGGCTTGCGCCCTCACCGTGACCAAGTCGGGCAAACCGGTAAAGTGGTTGCTCCGCAGCTTTATATTGCGGCCGGAATCAGCGGGGCGATTCAACATTTGGCGGGCATGCGCACGTCGAAAGTGATTGTAGCGATCAACTCGGACCCACAGGCGCCGATTTTCCAGATTGCAGATTATGCGATTGTTGGGGATTTGTTTCAGGTTGTTCCCGCAATCACTGCTGAAATCAAAAAGCTCTAAAACTTTTTTTTGATCATTTCTTAACCCTCGCGGGGTTTCCGCGGGGGTTTTTTTATGCAATCCTTGTCGGCATGACATGGGAAACACTTGCATTTCTTTTGGTGGCAGGCACGGCATTTGGGATTTCGGGTTATAAATTTTCGCTGCTGTATAAAGTGATGCGAGCCCAAACCGGAAAAGCCCCCACATTTAAGGATTGGGGCGCACGGATAGGGCAACTCTTCATCAACGTTCTGGGACAAAAAGCCGTCTTACAAAGCCGTTGGGTAGGCACGGCTCACACGATGATTTTTTGGGGGTTTATCGTCATTACCATCGGCACCCTAGAGCAATTTGCAATGACGCTCTATAGCGGTGCCAGCTTTGAATTTATCGGAGAAAGCGCCTACTATGCGCTGATCTGGTCCCAAGATTTTTTTACCCTGTTGGTTTTGGTCGGGGTGCTGATGGCTGCGGCCCGGCGCTACCTGAATCCACCTAAATACTTGGGTCAATCCTCTGATGCCAATTTTGTTCTTATCTTTACCGGCAGCCTTATGGTTTCCATTTTCTTAATGAATGCGTTTCACTCTTTGGGCAACCCTTGGTTCAAAGAGGCATTTTTTATTTCGTCCGGAATAGGCAACGGGATTGCAAGTTTGGGCTTTACCGAAGAGCAGTCGCATACCGGGTTCACGGTGTTTAAGTGGATCCACATGCTTTTGGTGTTGGGGTTTGCCGTGTTTATCCCAGGATCCAAGCACTTGCATATTATAGCTGCGGGTCCCAATACGGTGCTGAAGCACTTGCCCCTTGAGAGAGGCATGAAGTCCATTAATTTTGAAGATGAAACCGTTACCCAATACGGTGCTGCCAAAATTACTGATTTTTCGTGGAAAGACGCCTTGGATTTGTATTCCTGTACCGAATGCGGACGGTGTGAATCCCTGTGCCCCGCGTGGAATACCGGTAAACCGCTGTCCCCCAAGAGCTTGATTGTGGACATGAAAAAGAATTTACATGCCAATAAGGCGGCCATCATTGCGGGAAAATCCGAAGAGGTCACCCCACTGATCGACGCCAACGTCACAGAAGACGTCATTTGGGCATGTACGTCTTGCCGTGCGTGCGAAGTCGCATGCCCGGTCTTTATTGGGCATACGGATAAAATTTATGATGCACGCCGAAACTTGATGATGATGGAATCCAAGTTCCCGGCCGAGGTCCAACCCGTATTTAAAAACATGGAGACCAATGGGACGCCGTGGGCGTTTAGCGCCAGTGATCGCGCCAACTGGGCACAGGGGTCAGATGTAAAAACCCTTGCCGATATCGGGTCTGCAACGGAACTTGATGCTGTACTTTGGGTGGGCTGCGCGGGATCTTACGACGACCGCAATAAAAGCGTGTTGAAATCGTTTGTGAACGTACTTCATAAAGCGCAAATCAAGTTTGCGATCTTGGGAACGGAAGAGCAATGCACCGGCGACGCGGCACGACGGATTGGGAACGAGTACCTGTTCCAGACTTTGGCCAAGATGAATATCGAAACGCTAAACCGCTATCAGGTCAAGCGCATCATTACCGCCTGTCCACACTGCTTTAATACTCTGAAAAACGAGTACAAGGACTTTGGTGGCGACTACGAGGTCATTCACCATTCCACGTATTTGGCTAAACTCATTGCGGAGGGTCGAATCAAGCCCGCAAAGGAAATGAAAGAAACGGTGACGTTCCATGACAGTTGTTATTTGGGTCGTTGGAACGGGATCTACGATGCGCCCCGCACCACACTGGGTGCGGTGAAGGGCGTGAATCTGGTCGAAATGAAACAGAACAAAGAAACCGGATTGTGTTGTGGCGCGGGTGGCGGGCGCATGTGGATGGAGGAAACGATTGGGGACCGCATTAACGTCAAGCGCACCGAACAAGCGATCGAAACGGGCGCATCGGTGGTGGCGACGTCATGTCCATTCTGCATGACGATGATCAGCGATGGGGTGAAAACCAAAGATAAGGTGGATGCGATGCGGGTTATGGATATCGCAGAAATTGTGGATCAGACGACGTAAGTAGAAAATCTTTTTTCCGGAAATCAGGGATCCCCGGTGCACGCCGTGTGCCGGGGATTTTTATTTGTCGATTTGTGGCGAACTCCATGTGGACCCATTCCCCGGTTTTCCCCATTTCCCCAAGCGCGAGAACCGCTAAAAGCTCTTTTACAGAACCCGTTGGCAGAGACGCAGAGAGTA
>JAIXVT010000234.1 GCA_027482725.1 Pseudomonadota bacterium
CTGATACCAGCGTTTCTCCCATTTCATCCGTGAGGTAAGTAGGGAACAACGAAGAATGCTGTGTCCCGGGTCCATAGATCACAATGTCCGCGCCTAAAATAGCGGCCTTTGCTTCGGGATTAAGCTGGGGGGTTCTTGCGAGTTTAGAGAGATAATCGTGTCGTGTTTCTGCGGGTAAGTCTTGAACGACTTGGGGATCAATGTAGGTTTCGAGTAAGTAGAGGTCCTGAATATCGCCAGCCTCCGGGCCTACGATGCTTGCCTCATCGGGCAAAAACGAAGAGTCTTTTCTGAGGCCAACAAGAACCAAGGGTTCTCCTAAGGTCGCATTGAGTACCGTTCCTTTAATCTCGCAAAATTCAGAGAAGGCCTTCACCGTCCGATTAAAGTCCTGCTGATGGTCTAAGAAGCACCCCGAAAAAAGGATGTTTCCGAGTGAAAAATCCGTAAAATCCAAAACTTTTCCAGACGCACGGTAACGCTCTAAAAATAGTCCTGACCAAAGTCTAATTTTTTCAGCTTTGGAAACGGTAATGTAAGAGATAAGTTGATGTACCTCTTGGGGGAGCTTATCCCATTGTCCTGTATAGAGGTTGTTGAGCAGCAGCACGGCGTCCGGTTCGGTAACGGGCGAAAACCGATATTCAATGACGAGTTTTAAAAATTTAATATGGATTTGGGATTCATCCATGAGATGGGAAATGTTTTTTCTTAAGTCTGACGGTCCCAGTAAATTCCCGAACAACCGTCGTACCTGTCCAGTAGATAGGCCATCGTCATACGCATTCACAATCAATGTTAAATGGACTTGCGGGTGTTGGAATAAAGCCTGAATGAGATTGGTAGCCCCACGTCCGCCACAAAAAACGGCGATTTTGATCATATTAACCACCTTTCCACGCGCTCGACATCGTTGAGCGAGTTAATTCCTATGGCTTCTTCCGGGTTGGCCCCGTGCATGGCTTTAATTTTAAAGCCTAGGTTCGACCAATCCCGAAGCATAGGTAAAAAATTGAATTCTCCGGTATTTTTACCTCGGTAGTGTTCGGGATCAAATTTTTTAAAAGTTTCTTGTAATGCAGTAGTTCTGCAGAGAAAAAATCCAATATCAGAGATCCCGTGTTCGGGCATCTCATCGCCTTCTCGAGCCTGAAAAACCTGTAAAACTTTCATGGATTTTGGGTCCAACTCAAAATGAATATACGGGGGGCTTGTTTTTACAATTGGGAATACCAGATCCGCGACTTGATTTTCTGCTTCAGTAAAACATTGCTCTAGTGTTTTATGTTGAATACCAACTTGATCCCCCCACACAATGGCGGTCCAAGGGGTGCGAACATCTGCTAGTCCGGACCGAATGGCGTGGGCCATTCCTAACGGACGGTCTTGAATAGCTGTTCGGATACGGGCGGCATCGGATCGCATACCTTCATTTACGGCGTACTCAATGCTTGCTTGCCCCTCGGGCGAACAAACTACGATAAAATTGCCCGAGAATGCAACAAAGCGATCTATAATCCAATGCAGTATGGGTTTCTGACGAATGGGATACAGCACTTTAGGCAGATGGTATCCTAGTCGTGAGCCTTTACCTGCAGCGACGATAAGTGTCGTTGTTAATGATCTTAATGTTGATCCGTTGCCCATTGATGAAGGATCCAGTCCGTTAGGGTTTCGAAATGATTAAAATCATTTAGATATCCGCTGAGATTTCGAAAATCATTTGTTTTCTGATGAATACCTACAAAAAAGAATCCTCCTGCGCTGGCGGCTTGAGCTCCGGCCAAAGAGTCCTCAACAACAAGAATATTTTGGGGTTCAAGTTTCATTCTTTGGGCACAACTTAGGAATATTTCTGGATCGGGTTTTGCCAATCGAACATCATTGGCATTGATCGCTATGGGGAAAAATCGGTTAAGCTCAAATTTTTTAAAAACGAGTTCTTGGGTAGGCCGCGAGGCCGATGTTCCTAGTGCAAGACTGAACCTAGTGTGGAGTTTTTTTAAGCACTCGTAGACTCCCGGTAAAAGTGTGCCGTCAGTCTCTAAAATTTGGAGTGCCGCTTGGGTTTTTCTGTGTGAGAGTTTTACGATCTCTGAGTGTTCTAAGTCGAGATCACTTAGGACCTCGCTGAATACGTCATAAGTTCTCTTGCCCGCATACTTGTCATAACTGAAATCACGATTAAAGTCTTGAAACACCAACTCGTAAGCCTTTTCGTGAATTCTGGAGGAATCAATGAGCACTCCATCCATATCGAAAATGATTCCTTGAATCATATTTTTTTTGCGACCACTCGGTGTTGTCCCATGTAATAAAACAAGGGTATTCGTGACAGACCTAAAGTGTAGGTAACCTTGGACAAATATCCGAACACTTTAAAGTATGCCCCAGCTCGTTCGAGCAAGTAGCCGAGTTGCAGAATTTGCCAATGCCGTCTTTGATCTTGGATCTGAAATCCAAATTTATTTAGGAATGCTTCAAGGGTGCGAGGTTCAAAATAGGTGACGTGCACACTCAACCAGAATGGCCATTTATCCCCCATTAGTCGCGCTAAACGCGATTTAAAGTTGGGGTAGTTTATGACAAGAATCCCGTTGGGTTTGATTAAGCGACTTACGATTTTAAAAGTTTGCTCCGGGTTCAAAAGGTGTTCGATAACATCCCAAAGAGTAATCACGTCAAATGACTGCTCGGGTAGGGATTGCTCTTCAAGCAGCCCATTCAAAACTTCGACACGATAGGTTGATTTGCTGAATTCTGTAAGGTATTTACTTGGCTCGATTCCGACTGGCGACATTCCGAGATCTTTTGCGGCTTTCAAAAACGCCCCTCCTGCACAGCCAATATCGAGCACCCGAGACCCCGAAGGAAGTTTGAAGTCACCAATCACTTTTGAGAACGCTACTTTAAAGGTTTTGATGCGTTCTTCGTTTTGCTTAATAAAACTTGTGTCTTGCACATCCCTGTACGAGGCCAAAATGATTTCGTCTTTGGGGCGTGGATTGAGATAAACCAAACCGCAG
Source organism: Pseudomonadota bacterium (assembly GCA_027482725.1). GTDB lineage: Bacteria > Bdellovibrionota > UBA1018 > UBA1018 > CAIMNF01 > JAIXVT01. The sequence goes on from JAIXVT010000234.1 coordinate 3,027, forward strand.
CTATCGCACCTCACAACCTGCTCAAAGAGCTGTTGTTCACTCGAGGATCGATATACATGTTCAAAGTGAGAGGCATCCACGACTATGGGCCACTTGGATTCTCGGATTACTTTAAAAGAATCTGAACCACAGATTGGACAAGCTATTGAAACTAGTACCATTATTAATCATATTTACACTGATGCCACTATCAACGGAAATTTAATTAGTATGTTTTGGATTGTATTCCTCTGCATCAGCTCCCAATTAGAACGGAGCATCTTTTAAATCAACGAATGGAGTATAGGGGTTGGTGCGGTCTAATTAGGGGCTATTACAACTTGTAAAAGTAAGTATTGAGCTCTTTATTGCCATAGTATGTTACATTACAGTTCGCTGTTATGAAGGCACGAGCTCCTTTGCCTAATTGAAGACGTAAGTTTGGATTTTTGACCAACTCTTCGATTGTGTTGTTTATAACATTTTGGTCTAGTGGAACTA
>JAIXVT010000106.1 GCA_027482725.1 Pseudomonadota bacterium
GAGGAAATCCATTGAGACGACGCAAAAGTTAGTAACCCACGGTGACCTGATCTAAAAGGACCCAAGCCACAGCACGCACGCCTTGGCGCAAGTACTTGGAATCAGGCCAAGGGGAGTCTTCGGGATCCGGCACAATTAAAAGCCGAAACTGACCTTTTCCGTTATCCGAAGAATCGATCACTTTTACTACGCCACCAAAAGTTCCCACCGCTGTCGATGGCCAACCTGAAAACTGAACCGCAGGCCAACCCTCAAACTGAATCCTTACCTTCCTTCCCTCTCTCATCAAGGGAACGTCATTCCCATCAATCCACGTTTCTACCGCTCTAAACCGAGTATCCGGAACTAAAATAGCAAGATTCTGCCCTGCTTTTACAAACTCATTCCCACTGGCCGAGATCATCCTCAAAATGACGCCGTCCCGGGGTGCAGTGATATTTTGGGTAGCTTGGCGCGACAGCCTCACTTCTAAGCGAGTCACTTCGGCATTCGCATTAGCCTCATCTACCAAATGGCGTTGGAGATCGATTTGAGATTGCTCATAGGCACGACGAGAACTTAACCCTTGATCAAATAAGGTTTTTTGCCGTTCAACATTGAGGCGTGCCGTTTTCACTGCCTCTTTTGCCGCGTTGAGACGAGCCACCAAAGCTTTCCGCTCCGCGTTTAATCGATCCATAAAAGAAGGGTCGTTATCCACCACTTCGGCAATGGGGTCTCCCTCTTTTACCGTGGAACCCTCTTGAACATACCAGTGCCTGACGCGCCCATCTGTCAGTGCAGTAATGCTTTGAGGGCGCTCATTGGGCGAATAGGCCAATACCCGCCCCGCACCCACTGAGGTTTGCTGCCAAGGCAGAGCCATCAGTATCAAAAACATAAGACCGAGGGTACCCACAATTCTCCGATGAAAATCTTGAAGGTTTTTAGGGAGCTGTACCGCATCTACGGCCTGGCGCCAATTTTTCATGATTTTACCTCAAGCGTTGTTTTTTGAGCCGAAAGCCCTAAAAAATCATCACGACTGGTTAACCAGACTTGAGCCATTTCGGGATAAAAGTTCCTCATTTTTTTGGAAAGCTCAACGACACGATCAAAAGACTCCGTATCAAACAACTGATCGATCAATAAAACCTTAGGCCGAGAAAGAAGGGCCCTTGCCAACACCAAGGCATTGGCTTGGGACGACGACATGGGACGACCGTCAGATCCAATCTTGGTGAACACCCCATCTTTCAACTGGTCTACGGTCGGCTTCATTCCCACGATTTCAATAACACTCTGAAGGGCTCGGTCTTGATCCATGCTGGTTGATAATTTTCCCAGACTCAAGTTGTCAATGAGCGTACCTGCAAAGAATTCGTGATCTCTCACCAACGTGACCGAAGAACGCCATATCTTCTTGGGGATTTCGATAGAATCGATCCCGGATAGAAACAGTTTTCCTTCGTGAGGTTCTGTGAACCCATAGATCACGTCCGTTAATGTTGATTTTCCCGAACCTTTCTGACCATGAACGATCCACGTTTCTCCGGGCTTAATGGCCAAAGAAAATCGATCAATAATTTTTTCTTTTTTCTGGTTAAATACCGTGACCTCGGAAATCGCTAAGCTATGAAAGGGGGCATCGATAAGCTCAGGAATCGCTCGATCATCAAACCGCTCCTGCTCTCCCACCAAACTATAGACTTGGGATAACTTATGAGAACCGGCAACCAAATCGTACCAGGCTTCAAGTTGTTTTCCGAGCTTGGCAAAACCATTGAGTACTGCGGTCATCACAAGCTCTGCCGCAACCAATTGTCCCAAAGTGAGTTGTTTTTTCATCACTAAAAAACCGCCCACACCCAGAAGCGCAGCGCTTGCCAAAACTTTTACCGCCAACGCTGCATTGACTTGAGCATACCAATGCTTGAAGTGCTTGGTGCGATACGAGAGGTAATCGTTGATGATCTTGAGCGTTTTTTTCTCTCGGAATTCATCACCCTCTGGGGAGCGCAACACGATAGGACGGTCAACCACCTGTTCAAGCCACGCAACGGTCACGTACTTGGCTTTGGATTCGTCCATCGCTGTTTTTAAGGCGTCGCGCCCCATGCGGAACACGATAAAATAAAGCGCAAACCCCAACACCACATCAAAGGCCAATAAAATCGGATGATAAAAGGCTAATAAAACAAAGCCAACCAAGATCTGTAGGGCAAGAGATAACCCTTCGGTCATCAGGTAAGCCGCACTCTTCTGAATGGTAACCACATCCAAAAAACGGTTGACCACTTCGGATCCTTGGTGGGCACGGATATCGGATACGCGCGCCCTAGAGAGCGATTCGCTCAGCTCTCCGGCTGTTCGAACAAAAAATTTTCGCTGGAAAATTTCTACCGCGTAATACTGGATCGACTGAAATATCACCATTGCGCCTTCGGTCAGTAAAAAAATCACCATCAACGTAAACAAAGGTTGAAGGAGATTTGTAAATGCCACGGAATTCACCAAAGACTGCACGGTAATCGGTACCGCAAGAGACAACACACTAATCGCAACCGCGTAAATCGCAATCGCTTTAAAAGCCCCGACATCTTTTTCAAAGAATTTTTTGATCCAAAACGTAGGGGAATGATCGTTACTCATTCCCCTACCCTACACTAATTTTTTTAACTACAAAATTGTCCCATTGAGCCACACACCTACACTTGCCGTATGCACCCATGCGGTCGTGGATCGTCCAATCTCTCGGCGTAGGGAATCGTCCCAAGGGCCAGAGAACCGAACATGCGGATAAATGCTGAGCATAGAATTGAATTCGTAGGTGTATCCGATATCAACCGGCATAAACCATCGGTTCAACTCATCTTGGTTAGCGTTTTTCCGGAAATCAAGCAGAATCCCTGCCCTCAATCCCGACTTGTCACTGAGTGCGTAGTTGATAGAAGGCTGGAGCGAAATAGCAATTTCAGGCTTTTCCCCAGCACGCGCGCCCCCCTGAAGGGATTGAAAGTCCATGGCATCGGAATCACGGTAGACCCAAAAACGAGGCGCCACAAGACCATAAACACTCCACTTGGACTCTTTAGGCTTGTATGAAAACTGTGAAAATAATCCGGGATTCACGACAATTGTGCGCTCTTTATTGACCTGACCTACCCCAGGTAAATCCGAATTCAGGGCCCCAGTGAGTCGCCAATCCTCTCCTTTAAGAAGAGTGCCTGAGATCCCAAGCCTTCCGCCTTGAGATCGGACCTCAAAATCGTTACTCAATACCGGCTCAATCCTAAACTGGTAATCAATCGCATAGCGTTCGGAGAACTTGAGTCTCACGGATAAGTTTGTCCACGCCGTCCAGCCGGTATCGTCTTTGTTTCCTCGGGAATTTACTGGAAAATAGAAATCTTCCCCCAACCCGGGACCATCAAAAAAAGTGAAATAGGTTACCCCAATATACTTTTTTACGGTTTCAAGCGTCGAGGTCGAATCGACGGTTGATGTTTGTGTAAAATCTGCGTTTGGCGCGGAAACTTTTGC
>JAIXVT010000180.1 GCA_027482725.1 Pseudomonadota bacterium
AGCTTCGACCACATCCCGTTGGTTAGAAGTTTTCTCATCCTGAAATTTCATCAACTTTTTACCCAAGGGTCAAGCGACTTTGAAAACAGGCCCTAATGACGAGCAAAAATCTTGAGCACACAGGTCATACAGTTTGCCTAAGTTAAATTAAAATTTCACTCGGAATTTTTAAATTTAAAAAGTTTATAATGTGGCGATGGTATTTACAAACTCGTCGCTACTGTTCACGCACTCCACGTATTCAAAGTCCGCCCCTCCACCCTCCAAAAAGCTCTCCCGATACGTCATGTTGATTTCCTCTAGGGTTTCCAAACAATCGGCTACAAAGCTAGGCGACGCAGCGATCAGGCGTTTGACCCCTTTTACCGGCAGGTCTTTTAAAACGAAATCCGTATAGGGCTTAATCCACGGTGTGCGCCCCAAGCGGGACTGAAACGAGGTGATCACTTGGTGGGGTTGTAGTCCTAACGCTTGGGTGAGCGCGCGGCTGGTGGCGTAGCACTGAGCTCGGTAACAGTTGCGGTTTTTATCTGTGATCGTATCGCAGCACGTATTCCCCACTAAGCAACCTTCATTTTTCAGCTCGGGTTTGGTCAGGTGGCGTTCGGGGATCCCGTGGTAGGTGAGCAAAAGAGCGTCCGGTTTTTTTTGCTCCCACACGGGTTTTATTTTTGCAGCCACGGCACCAATAAACCGGGGGTGATCGTAAAAATCATTCACCCATTCCAAGCGGGGTTGGTAATTCATTTTTTCAAGCACGCGTAGAATTTCCGCTCGCACCGATTCGGTCGATGCGTAAGCGAGCTGCGGATAAAGCGGAATAATCTTGAGGTCGGTAATTCCTTGGTCTTTAAACTGCTGTAGACCCTGGTCAATCGAGGGATTTCCATAACGCATTCCTAAAACCACGGGGATGCCCGTAAGTTTCTCCGAGACTTTTTTGGTGAGTTCGCGTGAGTGGGTGAGCAGCGGAGATCCTTGTTCAGTCCAAATTTTTGAATACGCATGAGCGGATTTTTTAGGCCGAGTATTCAGAATAATGCCATTCACCAAAAGTTTACGGAACACCCAAGGGATATCGATCACATAGGGATCATTTAAAAACTGGTCCAAGTACCGGCGCACATGAGGAACGCTTGGGGAATCCGGGCTCCCTAAGTTGACTAAAAATAAACCACGTTTTGGCGTCATCCCCCTGTTTTAACAGACAAAATGCAGTCTGACGCTAGGCATAAGGAGTCGGGTTCTTGATTTTGACTAAATAAAATTAAAAGCAAGGTGAGGGCAACAAGGATGAACGTCTTCATGATGTATTTCCGTGTGCAAGGGGCGTTCCAAAACCCAGCGCTCTGTGGGAAGGCTCAAGCTTGTATTTTCAAGCACTTAGGCGGTCCAGGGATTTCCGACACGGGTTGTCGGTGGCCTTTTGGCGCCTATTCAGAGTGCGAAAGGGAGTCAGGTGCGGGGTCCGAATAGGGGTTAAGGCGCACCACGAACTCGGGTTCACCCAAAATCCCGGGCTGTCGGTTAGCCGTTGCGGGAACGTCTTTCAACAACGGTTCGTCAGGCTCGATGATTATCATTTTTTTCCCTGCAGGAAGGCTTCCCCCCCATGAAGGGGCACTCACCAGAATAAAGAACAGCGCTATCCAGCCGAGTGCTGACTTATAAGATGTTCTTCCCCCGTTAGGGAATTTTCTCAGGTTTCGAAGTTCGGATCTCATCATGATCTCCGCTAGGGTATGACCTCTCTCCGATTTGAGGTCAGGCTTGAAGGGATCATCATGACGCCCCCCGTCTATTTAGGATAAGGGGTTTGTTGGCTTAAGCAACAGTCTTTGTCGTGGGCTTTCTCTTGGGCTTTGTTTTGGCATCGCCAGAAATCCATTGTGAAATGAGGTTTGCGGCTCTTTTGGGGTCTTTTTGAACCTCAGCTGCAATTTTTTGCGCCGTCTGGACCACGCTTTCTCGGGTGGCCGGAGTTTGACGCACTGGCGGCTTAGGCTTGTCCGCGCGAACGGTCTTCATGGTGGCCTTGTTCGTTTTTGACTTGGCGTATGGTTTCATCAGAAACCGGAGACATAAAGACATCGCCATCAATTACCGAAAATGCGAACCACTGATCGCCAAGCTTTTGGTAAAGGACTTCTACTTCTTTATCTTGAAGGGTGTGGGAGTTTGTTTCTGTCATGATTTTTGTGTTTTCCATGTGCGTCCTGCCTCTCATTAACCTTTTCGACCGTGGCCACCGTTTCTAAATAGGAAAAGGTTTCCCTCAAGCCCCTGTGTCCGCGTGACGATAGGGTGTCAACAAGAGGAGAAACCCCGTGGCAAACGACGTGATTCAGTTAGATAAAGTCAGAGACCAAAAAAAAGCGGAAAAAAAGCGCGCAAGCGAGCGGTTGTTTTTTGGGAGTTTGGTTTCCGTATACGGAGTGGAATCCCAAGGGCGTTTACGCAAGGTTGATTTGATTGATGTGAGTCAAGGCGGATTGTCGCTTCGGGTGCCTTATCAAACCGAAAATCTTTGGCCCAAGCAATCCGAAAATGTCACCATCCGGTTGTATTTTAGTCCCGAACAGTTTTTAGAAGTGGCAGTAAACGTAAAAAACTCTCGTCCGATGATCGAAGACGGAGTGAAGTATGTTCGGTATGGATGCGCTGTAGATGCGGCAGGAAAAAATACCGATCAAAACATTGATGCTTGGCAAAAGTTTGTGGCATTTTTGAGTGCATTTGCCGAAGTGTCCCAGAACGACTCAGGGAACGTTACGGTTTCCAATTTCTAGCGCCACCGCCTGGAGATCATCAACCACACGAATAAACGATACCAAAGCCCGATGTTCCGGTTTGTGGGTGTCTAAAAACAAAGCACCAATATGCTGCTCTTGGGGAGAAACCATTTCTGTCCTAACAATCTGAATCGTAAGTGGAATGGCAAAGCTAGGATTCAAATGAAATAGCATCTGATGAACGCTGTCCTTCGCTAAGGTGATTTGTCCATCAAGCGTGGGGATAATGATTCCGATTCCTGTTTCGCTGATATCCACGGCTTGCACTTTGAGAGGACCTAAAGCTTTAAGCGAAGCAAAAAAAGAGAACGATTTGAGGAGTTCTCTGCGCTTTGCCAATCGTTTTTCTATTTTCATAACAATCCCTCGGGATCACGTGCCGGTAATCCTGTGGGAGATCTGGGCAGGTTTTTGATGCTACTTAGCTTAGATTTCAAGGACTGTAAGGCTTGATCGGCGTCAGCGTTTCTTTTTCCAATTTGGATTTGGAATCCCCGTTTATCCGGCAGAGTTTGAACGTACTGGGTCTGCAAGTCGATGACCGCAAGAACAGCATCGAGAGCACTTTTGGTGGATTTAAAAAGCCTTCCATAAAAATAATCTGTTTTCAAAGACGCATCGGTCCATTCTGTTGCTGAGGTTGCGATCTGTTCCAAAAGTTTTTTAGAGGTTTCAAAATGTTTGAGCGCAACAGATTTAGCCGCAGATTTTAATTTTTTTGTTCCAAATACCTTTGAAAAATGTCGCTCTTCGGATTTTAGAACAGATTCTAAAGTCGACGCGTATTCCGTAACTTCTGCCAGCTCCTGATCGGCGGATTTTGCGATTTTTTCATGATAAGACTTCAGTTGTCCAAGGTAAGTAGAGTCCCGTGCGCCACCCATAAAAAAATCTTTTGCGAAAACAAACTGGGTATTCTGCGGGACGCCGGTCACATTGACCTGATCGCGATAGGGCACAAGACGGC
>JAIXVT010000325.1 GCA_027482725.1 Pseudomonadota bacterium
TAGGCTAAATTCCAAGTTTGCCACAGAGTTTTATAGCTCCCTTGGTGACGGAAAACTGCCCACAACGAAGGAGCTAATTTAAAAAGCTCAAGTTCGGACTGAGCTGGCTTTTCGGGCTCAAACCACTCGAATCCGCCAAAGTAGGTCATCGAATCCGCAAAACTGAGGTCTGGGTCATCAAAAAAAACAGCATGGGGCTTACCGACCTTGTTCATCACCTCACAGCCATCAAGATCGCGGATCACCGTTTTAAAGCAAGCTTGAGCCGCTTTTTCAAATGACCGAGCCTTGTATCCTTTTACAGAAGTACCGAGTAAGAAAAAGCCCGGGCGCTGTTCGATTCGCACAGGTTCAAGCTGTTGATTTTTTGAATCAGATTTTTGGGACCTCCAGAGCCCTAAGGTTGATCCTCCTTTATTCCGGTCACTCTTAGGTGTCATCCCAAAGCGCTTTTTGAAAGCTCGAATGAAAGCGGAGGTGTTTTCATAACCCAGATCTAAGGCAATATCGAGAACCGATCGAGATGACCCGTAAGCGATTTCTTTCATGCCACGAGCGATTCGCTGTCGGCGAAGATACCCTGCAAGGGGCTCGCCCGTGTACAGTTGAAACAATCGATGCAAATGAAACACAGAAATGCCCGACACCTTGGCCAGGTCATTCAAAGTTAGATTTTTTTTTAAGTTTTCGTCGATATAGCTCGAAACTCTGTTGATTCGGTTGCGGTATTCTTCTTCAAACTCCATAACGCCATTATAGTAAATCAGATTTAAGGCGATGTGCAGAGCTTGCTATTTGGGGCAAGAGGCGGAAACTTACACCCGTGGTTTTGGTGGTCGTAAGGGTTCAATTACCAGGCCGTTACATGAGCTTGACAAATTCGTCATGGTTGTGTTATTCTATTTTTGTAATGACTAACACTGCTACAAAGCGGAATGAGTATGCGTTGTCTCTTAAGTTTAATCATAAAATCATCCGCCGTGTAATTATTGATCAGCATTACCGTGAAAAGCACTCTAAAACAGTGAATGATCCCTTGATTCTAGAATTGGTGAAAGAACTCGATCAGCGCGTATTTGATGTTGAAGCCGAACGTGGTGAATACCAATATTTCAAGGTAGATCCAGTTTTTCCATCGGACGGCAAAGACCGCCCCTTTAGGTTAATTCTAGTTCTTTGTATTCACGATGACTATTTGGGTGTAATTAATGCGTATCGAATCGATCGGAGTTGAATCATGAAAAAGAAGACAAAATTTCCCTCTGAAGCAGAACTTACAGAAATGCGTGAGCTTTTGTCCAATAGCCATGCCAGTTACACCCTACCTAAAAACGCATCTACTCCGGACAAGGTCAAATACCTCATCTGTGAAAAAATTGTTGAATATAAACTTAAACACAAAATCACCCAGAGAGCCCTTGCCGAAAAACTAGGCGAAAACGAATCGCTAGTGAGTAAAGTTGTCCATTACCATATCGATGAATTTACCGTAGACCGTCTCTTGAAGTTTCTAAACGCCATTTACCCAAATATCACGATTGATTTGAAGGTGGCTTAGAGTGAGCATTACCGCATATTCCTTTCAAAAAATGCCTAGTTTAACCAACAACGATGGTCCGGTTTTTAGGGAGCAACGCCACGAATAATATGGTGGGCCGGTGGGAATCGAACAGACTTTACAAGTGTTTGGAATTTTTGGGTAATTTTAATTCGGGTTTGGGGTGTTGCCCCCAAAGTTGCCCCTGGGTTTTTTTGATCGCAGAGGTTCAATCCCTGGAGTTTGACAAGTACGGTTTTTTACCGTATTATTAATAGGTGAAGTCCTATCGTGTTCTTATCACGAAGTTTGCTATTAAACAGCTAAAGCGTGTTCCGAAAGAAATTCTGGAACACGTTCGTTCTTGGCAAAAGTCTGTTGAGTTGGACGGCTTGCACGAAGTTAGAAAACTTGCGGGCTATCACGACGAGCCTTTAAAGGGTGACCGCAAAGGCCAGCGCTCTGTTCGTTTGAATCGCGCTTGGCGTTTGTTTTACCTCGAGGGATCGGATAGCGATGGGGATTTTATTGAAATTTTAGTGATCGAGGTGAACAAACATGAGTACTGAAAAAGTGAGTTTAGGAAAATTTCTAGATAAAGAACTGGGGCCATTTACCTTTGGTAGTTTTCTGCGTGGTGCGCGCGCATCCAATGATTTAAGCCAAGTTGAAATGGCAAAACTGCTAGGTATCTCCAAAAGCACGCTGTGCGACATTGAAAAAGGACGCCAACTGGTCAGCCCTGAGCTTGCAGTTAAAATTGCGCGCAAATGCAAACTGTCGATTCAGGTTGCCGTTGAAGCCGCCCTACAAGATCAGGTGCGCAAGGCAAAGTTGCTGTTTAAGGTAAATTTGGTGGCGTGAGATACGTCCTGCATACAGATCAAAAAATCAAGATTGATTTTTTAAGCGGCAATAATCTCTTAACGCAACACCAAAGGGCTCGGATTTTCGGTAGCTACTCAGTAAAAATTTTTCGTTCAATCCTGTTTCACTTTTTAGGGTAAGAGACGCAAATTTGCACACGGGGATTTCGGGATTATTTTTATATCGGCGGTCTGGGGAACCATTTTTATTCACATGAAGCCATGTTTTATGAACGATCTCGGCATCGGTGGGAACTTGATTTATAACCAAAGAGTTAGAAACGCTAAAGTCCACGTCCAGGTCGCGAATGTCAATCAAACCAAAATCAGTAGCGCTGTTCACGATCGCTACAAATGCGGGATAAATATAAATATTGCCCCCGTTGGCGTTCTCTAAATGAGGCGCGTTATATTTTGTTTTGATCAGGTCCAAATTCTTGTAAGAAAAATGGACTTTTGCTTGAGTGAGTGTAGACGCTACCGAGGGTTGGTCGGTCGCACTACCTAACGGTTTAGACGAAGTAATATCCCAAATGGAGTCACATGACTTCACTTCGTCAAAAAGTGACGAAAGACGCAAAAAATGATTTTCGTAGCTGGGATCTAAATCAAGATCTACATCAATGTAACAAGCCGTAAGATCTCTCTCTAGTTCTAATAGCTCTTGTTTTTTTTCAGCTACTTTATTTTTAAACCAAGAAAACAAAAACCCCAGAATGAGCACATAAGACAACCACAGTATCGCAGCGTAAAATATGATTTCATTTTTTAAGTCCGCAATAGCTTTTTCAATCTCCAGCTTATTTTGGTAACACTCGAGGAGCGCATTTTTTAGCTCCATCAATCCGTCTGTTGTAGTCGATGCCGCGTTCTCTGTCTTGAATATTTCGACTGTGGGGTCAGGTGTCGTATTCTGGGAATTTGCGTGGTCTACACTAAAATTCTGGGAACTATCCCCGCTCAATTCTATTTTTCTTCGATCATATAGTCCCGTGCCTGGGATACCGGTATTAAGATAGGCTCCCCTTTTGCCGATATTAATACTCGCGCCACGAGGCCCTATGGTGGTGCTTACGCCCGAGGTGCTCAAATTAATATAAAATCCAGGAATTTTTTATAAAGCAAAGCTAGCGCGACTTGGACCATTTAACAATATTCACGGCTAATAGAGAGGGGGGGGGGTAGATCAGAAAAACAAAATTTTTTTTAACTAGTGCCCAATATTAGGCGCAAATGAAGATAAGGCAAACTGTTTACTCACTACGCAGTTAACGTTGACTCTAATCGGTCCATATTCCGATTTACGATTTAAATTTTTTTATTTATTCACTAGGGCCTGTTTTCAAAGTCGCTTGACCCTTGGGTAAAAAGTTGATGAAATTTCAGGATGAGAAAACTTCTAACCAACGGGATGTGGTCGAAGCTCGAGCCTTTGTTTCCTTCGGA
>JAIXVT010000212.1 GCA_027482725.1 Pseudomonadota bacterium
ACCGAGACTCCAATCCAACCCTCGCATTCCCTGCACCAAACCATTCAGAACCATCGTGCAAAGCATTGGACACTCATAATAAACAAAAGCAAAAATTGTAGGCTTACCCCCCATGAGTAGAGTCTTTAGATCCACCGACTGGCCAGAAGAATCTAAAAAAGATAACCCATCTATATGAAGTGTTTCCCCGAGATGTTCGTCCACCCCGACATCTTGGACCTGCTCTGGCGCACGGGCCCCAGCACGAAGAGAAACTTGCTCGGGTTTTTTGCTGGTGGATTTGAGTTGGGACTCTGGTTCCGCAAAAGTTGACCTACAAGGAGCAATAACAGCTACCGCCAAAGCTAAAGTTAAGCTTAGGATGGGAAGGAATAGCTTCGCGATGCGATCCACAGAAATGAGTTTCACTTGGCCTTCTCAATAAAAATTGATCTACGTAAGAAAAAGTGTAGCAGTTTGACTTCCCGTTTCGAAACCAAAAAGATGACAAGGTCATGACAATTCTCAAGAATCATTTAGGAATTTCTAAAGCGGATCTTTTTCAACTGACCAAGTTTGAAATCGTGACATTAGAGATTATCACGCTGGTCATCGGATTTTTTATCGGTCAACCCTTAGAGCATCCCGTTCGAATCAATGCTTTTGTTTTATCCTCGCTGGGAACACTACTCATTGCCGCAGGCGCAGGGGCTTTTAATCAGATTCAAGAGGCTGAAAAAGATGCCACCATGGATCGGACCAAAAATCGCCCCCTACCGTCCGGCCGAGTTTCAAAAAAACTGGCCCTAAAAATAGCATTATTCTGTGTTTTTTCGGGTGGACTGCTCTTGTCTGCACTCTCCCCCACACAATTGGTTTTGGGTCTTGTTGCCTTTTTCTCTTACAATGTGCTGTACACGCTTTGGTGGAAACCTAAGCACGCTTTTGCTGCTATACCCGGGGCTATTCCGGGTGCAATGCCCATACTGATGGGGTATCAAGCAGCGACGCAATCCGCTTGGAGCGATCCTCGTGGATTGTACCTTTTTGGCATTCTGTTTTTTTGGCAGATGCCCCATTTCTGGGTTTTAGCGCTAAAGTACTCGGATGATTACGACAAGGGTGGATTTCCTACGCTTCCCACCAAACTTGGCCACGCTGTAACACGGTTTCAAATTGTACTTTGGAGTCTAGCTTATTCTGGACTAGGCGTCCTGGCCCCTCTGTTTTTCCCTTTGGGAACGATTGGAATCGTCGGTTGCGTTTTTACCTCAGCTGGCCTGCTCATTGAACTTCGTCGGTTCTTGGTCCACCCCGAGAAAAAAACTTGGCTGAGATTTTTTTTGGTCGTAAATTTCACGATGCTCTTATACATCGGCTTTATTGCAATCGACCTTTGGTCAATTTTACTTTATTCCAGAGGTTAAAAAAAACGCTCTCGGGGATTCCCCGAGAGCGTTAAACATGCGATCAGCTGCATTACCACGGATGCATTACCACGAAGCCCAAAGCTTAAATGTGATGATGAAAAACGCTTTCTTTTAACATGGGATCATTGATCGCAACGACGTTATTCTTTTTTAAGAACCGAACGACAAGCAATCCAAAAATCCCAAAAAATCCAAGCCAAATGGCTACCTCAGACCAACCAAAAATAGGTCCGTTTTTAAAGAAAGTGGGCTGAATGAGCCAGTTGTACTCATAATTTTCCATGAAAATAATCCACACTGAAACGATAGCAAGCCAATTTTCACTGCGCTTGAACGTCCTCGGCAAAAGCGCTAGAAAAGGAACAACAAACTTGCCGGCAAACAAGAAGTACGAATGCTTTTCCCATCCTGGATTAAACCGGAGCAAGTAATACCCAGTTTCTTCAGGCATGTTAGCGTACCAGATCAACATGTATTGAGAGAATCCCGTGTAGGCCCAGAACACGGTAAAGGCAAACATGAGCTTTGCGATATCGTGCAGGTGGTTTTCATTGGTCAATTGATTGAGATATCCCGCTTTGCGAAGAAAAATTACAGTTAATGCGAGGAACGCAAAAAAGGTCTGGAAAGCCCCACCAAAAATATAAACCCCGAACATGGTACTAAACCAATGCGGATCTAGAGACTTAAGCTGATCAATCGCGGTAAACGTAAAGGACAACGCAAAGATCATCAAAAAGATAACTCCTGTAACACGGTTAGCTTGATAAGCACTTTTCGCGCTACTTCCGTGATCTACACCCAGACTCCGTTTGACCAAAACTCGAGTGAGCAAAATCCAAAGGCCCACAAAAACCAAGCTTCGAATCCAAAGAAACTTCATGTTCAAGTAACCCGTTTTCCCCTCAAGGATCAGATCACCCTTCACATAATCCGGATGCGTCCAGTGGTAAAGGTCATGAGCTCCAAAAGCGAGTAAAACTACGGTACTCAACAAAATCACAGGGATGTACGACGTAAAAGCTTCTGCGACACGACGCACCGGCGCACTCCACATGGACGTCGTAATCCACTGAAGGGCTACAAATACCGCAGCCCCCATAGATACCGCCAAGAAGAAAAAGTGACTTCTCAGATAAGAAGCCCAAGCTCGCTCGGCGTCAGCTTTTAGGGCAAACAAAAACCCAGCGATCCCCACCGCTATAAATAATCCGAAAATGATACTCAGCGCTCCTGCGCCCTTCAGTTTTCCTGGGTTTTGAATGTCCATTGAACCGTGATGTGCTGATCCCATGACAATGTTCCTTACTTTTTAGACTCGTATCGTTTGAGTGCATCTGCAGTTGGATTTTTGGCCAATTGGAGTGCACGGACATAATGAATTACAGCCCAACGCTCGTTTTCATCAAGGCGATCGGCATACGAAGGCATGAGGTTTTGACCCATGGTAATCACATGAAAAATTTCACCATCCTTGTACGAGCGAATCTTATCCGACTGAAGAGAGGGTGGGCGGGGGTATTTAGGAACAACACTACCGTCCCCTTCCCCGTACGGACCATGACAAACCTTACAGTAAGCTTCGAAAAGTGCCTTGCCTTGAGCAAAAACTTCTTTATTTCTTGGCAAAGGATTTCTGAGAACTCGTCCTGCATCTTCTAAGGAAGTGATGCTATAGGGCCTAAACTCCCTAGGGATAGCCCCCTGGGGAGGCAATCGCATTGCACCTGGCTCTTGAGCCTTCAGGGCCACCGAATAGTGCATATCCGGTGCGTAAACTACAGCAGGATCCTTGTGTTGAGTACAAGCACTGCCCCAAACCAATGCCGTTACTGCGGTCACTACGGAAAAAAGAGAAATCGACTGAGATTTCATGAGAACCAACCTTCCGTCTTCACCTGACGGATATCTTTAGCGCCTAGGGTTTTTAGAAAGGACTCTGCTTCTGACAAGGTGTAACCTAATGTGCTTGACTTTGGTGCGTAATCATCGTCCACAGGAGCCTCTGGACCTTCGATATAA
>JAIXVT010000149.1 GCA_027482725.1 Pseudomonadota bacterium
CCCACTCGAGCCAACAAAAAATGTACTCTGATTCAAAGCATGCCGCCATTTTTGCAAAGCGTTCGCAAAAGTCTTGAATCACATGGTTGTATTTTTTTGTTTTTAGATCGCCGTTTTTAAATTGCCGATCAATAAACAAATCCAAGGTTTGTTTGGCGCCCGGGAAGAATCCCTGTTTCAAATGGTGAAAAAAGTGAGCAGGCCTGAGCAAGTTTTTTCCGACACGAACATTGATCGCGGAGCCTCCTTCAAATGCTAAAATAGCTAAGGTTCTCTCTGTACCGATCCCTTTTTTATGAAATACCTCGCTCATGAGTGCGGCGCTCAAACCGTCGGAAACACAGTTATAGCCGTTTCCGTAGCCAACTTGTTTGTCACCGGTTTTAAAAAATTGACCGGTCTGGGCGTGAGCCGGACTTAAGCACGTTGCTCCCGTTCCCGAACTGATCACGTCCCATGTTGTGCCGTTGTGGGAAACTTGCCCATTCCAAATTCCGCGTCCATCTCCAGATGTTTTACCGCGTTTATTGGGGTGCTGGAGTTGCAAATACCGGGTAGCCATATACGTATGGGGACGAATGTCCTTCTCTGGATAGGAAATTTGATTTTGCTCGTCGTATTCGTTGATGATGACCAAAGAAAACGTATATAGAATTTTTTCTTTTAACCCGGTGGTTAAAACATCGGGGTGATTTTTCGGAATCAGACCCATTTCTCGGGCGAGATCAAAATTGAAGTAGTAGACTTGGCCACCTTGTCGGGTACGGACCCGGTATTCAACACAAGACCGTTCCACCTGCTTAAGAGGGTGGCTCCCGTCAATACGATCAAATCGCGCATAGGTGTTGGCGGAGTTTTGACGGCACAGTGTAATTCGGTCCCGGTTCACGAATTTGTAACGGCAGGCTTGCCTTTATTCTTGAGACTTTTTGCACACAATCGTCAAATTAAAGAATGAATCTTGTGTTCTACTCTGGTGGGCAGTCGCCCGCAAACCATAAACTCCACCAAAACGTATATCGCCTGGCGCGGAAGAAAAAAAAGAAAGGCCCCTTGCTGATCACTTATATTCCGTTTTGCGCAGATGGGGCGGCGCCTTTTTTTCATAGGTTTTGTAGGCGCTTCAGATCAAACGGATTTGAGCGTTTTTATACGGTGAGCTTTGATACCAATCCGCTCCGAGAGGAAATCGATGTGGCTCTCCGTTCGGATGTGATCTACCTTGCAGGCGGAAATACGTTTTACTTTTTAAAACACCTCAGAAAATCGGGAGTCGAACCCTTGCTGGCAGCGTTTGCCAGAAGAGGGGGAGTTCTTGCGGGATTGAGCGCAGGAGGTTTGATCTTGTCTCCCACCATCAAGAGTGCAGGGGACCCTCTTTTAGATCCCGATGAAAACGAAGTGGGACTAAAAAATCTCAATGCCTTAGGTTTGGTGGATTTTGAATTTGCTCCCCATTTTGAATTCACTCCGAGGTCCTATCACGCTCACCTCAGTTACTCAAAAAAGACCAAACATCCGGTGATGGCGGTTCCCGATGGTTCGGGTCTTGTCGTTGAAAACGGAGTGACTCGAGTTATAGGTGAGGCGGTTTACCTTCACCAAGGAAGAGCCATTGAGTTTAAATCGAATTCGTAGCGAAGCCCTGAGCGGACGTTATTCCGAGTGTTGAATTTTACCTAGGGTTTATCGCAGAGCTTCTCTGCTTCTGTTATCTTGGTTTTATGGTTCAAAATAATGCGCTTAAAAACCCCTTGGTTTGGGTTCTTTCTGTATCTGTGATCGGCTTTTTAATTTACAGCGGGAGTTTGATTTTTAGAAAATCTAAAGCTCCCACCCCTCAGAATGCTTCAACCCTGTTTCAAGGCAGCGGCGAAAAAATTGCTGTAATAGAACTTAAAGGCGTCATTCTCGATTCAAAAAAAATGCTCCGGCAGTTGAAAGCTGCGCAAGAGGATGATCAGGTCAAAGGCGTGGTTCTCCGTTTGAACTCTCCTGGAGGTGCCGTTGCACCTTCTCAAGAAATCTATTCTGCGGTGAAGTCGTATCCCAAACCCATCATTGCATCCATGGCGTCTGTTGCGGCAAGTGGCGCATATTATATTGCGGCCGGGGTGAAGACCATCTTTGCAAACCCAGGAACTTTAACTGGCTCCATAGGAGTCATTATGGAATTTGCAAATCTTAGAAAGCTTTACGAATGGGCCAAAGTAGACCGTTACTCGGTAAAAACAGGGAAATTTAAAGATTCTGGTGCAGAGTATCGGGATATGAGTGCAGAAGAGAAAGCCTACTTTCAACAGTTGGTGGAGAACACTCTTGGACAATTCAAAAAAGCTGTCGCCGATGGACGTGGGTTAGATGATGATGCTGTCACCGCTGTTGCCGATGGGAGAGTGTTTACGGGGGAGCAAGCGCTCGAACTTAAGCTTGTGGACCAGTTGGGCACTTTAGATGACGCGGTATCTTTTTTAGGTAAACAAGTGGGAATCAAGGGCAGGCCTCAAGTGGTTTACCCGAGAAAACGTATGCCATCATTGATTGATGTCCTCATGGGCGGAGATGCCGAAGACGAAGAGTCTGACTTTGAAGAGGATTCGGAATCGAGAACGCTCTCAGGTCGACTAGAGAGTATGGGTGTGCGTTTGGTTCAGAAATCGTTTGGGTTACCCGAAGTGGCGCAGGTTCTTCCGGCGGGAATTTATTGGTTGTGGAATGGAGCGCGTTAAACTCCGCGGCATTGCCGCAAAACTATTGGGGCAGGTTCTTACCCAAAACAGTTCGCTAGATCATGCGATGCTGGGCTTGGCCGACTATTCGGTCCAAGAACGTGCTCAGGTTTTTGAGTGGGTGTCCTCTACTTTGAGGCTTCTCGGACGCGCAGAGTGGATCTTAAATTCCTTAAGTGACCGTAAAAAACCATCCGGCAATCTTGGAAAATTGTTAAAAATCGCAATCGCTCAGCTTTTGTCTCAGGACACACCCTCTGCCTTGGTGGTATCAGAAACTTTAGAGGCGATAAAAAAACTGGAGGGCAAAGGTCCTGCGGGATTTGCTAATGCGGTATTGCGCAAGGTTTCTGATCGGAGGTTAGATTGGCAGGCTTGGACCATTACCGAAAAAACGGGACGCGACGAAATCGCAGCATGGGCAAGTGTGCCCCGTTCGTTTTCTGATCGTGCTTGGAATGAACTTGGTTTCGATCAGTTCATAAAATTTTTTGAATCGGCTAATCAACGCCCCAAAACCTGGTACCGAAAGTTGGGAGGTGGGGATCTTTCGAGAGCTGAGCCCTTGCTCCTTGAGCGTGGGGTTCAAGGCAACGAACCTCCTGGGTTTGTTCAAGATACGGGGAACCAACAGCTTTGTCTGTGGGTTTCAGAGGTTGTTCGAGCAAGGTTTTCAGCGCCAATGTCTTTTCTGGATTGGTGTGCAGCTCCGGGAGGAAAGTCTCTCGATCTAGCGGATCGGGGTCATATTGGGGTGGCATTAGATCCTAATGAGTTACGGTTACCGAGACTCAGGGAAAACGTGGCAAGGCTTAAGTTTCAAGACCGAATTGAGATCGGTCATACCCCCACTTGGCTAGAGCAGGACAAAAATAAAGATCGTCGCTTTGACTTGGTCTGGGTGGATGCGCCGTGCTCTGCAAGCGGTATCATTGGACGTCACCCCGAGGTGCGCTGGAATCGCGATTGGGCCGACTTGGGTCCGTATGTCCGTGAGCAGAGGGGCATTGTGGATTCCGCTCTGCCGTTTTTGTCTGAAAATGGAATATTGGTTTACTCGGTATGCAGTATTTTTCGTGAGGAAAGAGATGTGGCAAAGCCTGCACACCAGAAGTTTGAAGCATTTACCTCGGGTGATTTTTCAGATGGATTGCGTGCGCTTGCCTATTCGCGCTAAATCCCAAGGCCACGGGTGTATTTATTAATAAAATATCTTAAATTTATTTAATTGATAAATGAGGCAATCTCATTTAGCTTAGCTTTCCATGAGTGCTCAAAGACAATTCATGGCGAGTTTGGGTGTGCTTTTGGGGTTAACAACATCAGGCAACGCTGTTGCAGAAGCTTGGAATCCCTATAATCACCCCATGAATTTTGATCGCAAATGGCACCCCATGCAGGTCACCTACGAATTTGATCGCTTGCCCCTGGAGGCATCTACCGAACATAAGCACCTTCCCTGGGGCGATTCTTATTGGCCCATGCAACGAGGGGGAATGTCTTACCGCTGGCAGAAATTTCAAAAAGATCCTCTCATGGACCAAGATATTCCCGAATCCCAACGCAAAAGGGTTTTTTTTGAACGTCTCTATCCTTCCAAAGAACAACTCTTGAAAATGTCATCCCAAGACGTGAGCGAACTGTCTCCGATGGAAAAGTACAGCATATACATTGGCGACTATTCTTACAAACTTGCCAAGCGCTACACGGAATCAGGGTTTTTTGGGCGCATGGCGCCTTGGGAGCGCGAATCTTGGGAGGGCTATTGTAACCCGTGGACACAAGCCTCCCTTCACTACAAAGAGCCTGATATTGTTGTTGTAAAAAACAAGGACGGCATTGAGCTCACGTTTGGTTCGGGAGATATCAAAGCCCTTTTGATTGCGAATTACTCCGTACATTTTAGTTTTGATTTAGGCAGTAGGGTGGGCGTAAGCAAAAGAGTTGATCGTCCTCAGATAGGCCAACGTTGTCAGTCCACGTTTTTTTACCCAACAACAAAAGTTAAAGACGGGCGTGAAGTCATGGCCGAATACGGAGAAACTCAAGGTCTACTCGACTCCGACCTACCCCGTCTTGTCTCCGACTATCAGCAAAAAGCGACCCGGTTATTAAAGCGTGACCGCCCCTCTCAGTGGGCCCAACGTCAACCTGAAGACCTTTTTGATGTGGGGCTACCTAATAAAGCCGTCGAGCTTTCCCAACAAAAAGAATGCCAAGATGTTAATGCAGGCACATTTCATTTGATTACCGCAAACATGATTGGCCTAAGGGAGGAAGGGTTTGGAATTGATAAAACGCGTGATGCCGAAGTCTGGAATCAACCCGTTTATAAGTACAGCAGCGAAATCGTCTCGGAATCGGGTCCATTAGCCACGTCCTCAAAAGGGACTGTTCGGACGATACGGGTAAAAACCAAACTCTATTATGCTGACGATACGGATTATGGTTGGACATTTTTCCATCCCACACAAAAGCGGAGCGAGGGTTTTGAAAAAGAATATGCGATTTACCAGCGTATGTTGATGCGTAACGGTGATCTCGAGCAACCTGAAGACTATCCCGCACATTTGATTGATCACGCCGACTACGAGTACACCCTGGATTTGGATGTGCGGGGCCGAATTATTGGTGGAGATTGGCTTACGTTGGACCGCCCCGACTTTATGTGGATTATGGAGCGGCCCGGATTTGTGGGGGATTTTGAACCGTTAAAGGATTTGTACCGTCCGATTCCCTGAGATGAAAGGAGACCCCCCCCTATGCAAGAAATAATGAAGTACTTTTTTTGTGGTCTTGGTGCGTTGCTCGCGGCGATCTATTCGATACTGGATGGGTAAGGCTTTAGGAGCCTTGAGTTTCAGATTGTGATTTATCGAGAATTTTTAAGAAAATTTCGGGGAAAAAAACTTGCCGCCTGTTGGACTCCGTCTTGTAAAGCTCCTGAATGGTCGCAAGATTAGTCTCGATAGAGTTCCTCAGCGTGTCATTTTCATGAAGTGCTTTTTCAAATGCCGCCCACTTGTTTTCGAGATCATTTTTTTGGAAGTTGAGGTTTTCTCTTGTTTTTTTTAGATCTTGAACAAGAGTGATGAGTTGCTCTTGAGTGATCGGATCAGGAGATTTTTTTTCACTCATTCAATACCTCCTTGTGCGAGATCCTTGGCAATACCCCGTTTTTCAAGATTTTCTTGGATCCCTTTTTGTTGGGCCGGAATGGTTTGGAGTCGTTCGGGATCGTCTATCGCCAGTGACACCTGATGTTTCACCCGATCATTTAACCAATCTAAAATACGTTTTGTTACATTCATTTGACCGTTTAGGCTTCTGTTTTCGGCAAGCGTTCGCTTTAAGTGCGATTCGTCTGCGCCGGCATCATGGAGTTTTTGGTTCAAGTCATCAATATGGGATTGAATCTGATGA
>JAIXVT010000057.1 GCA_027482725.1 Pseudomonadota bacterium
CAAAAAAATTTAATTATTTTCATAACTTGCACGCGAACCAAGCACACTCTGGGGGAGCATTTTGGGGGAGGGAAATGCTATCATTCTGTCATGCCTATCCTAACCAAAATCGCACCCGCCACAACTCTGCAAAACCACATCGCTGTAGAATTCGATACTCAAGAAAAATACACCATTCCCTACACCGATCTGCGATTTGCCTGCCCTTGCGCCAGTTGCGTTGACGAGATCACCGGCAAACGTACCTTAAAACGAGAATCGGTGCGTAGTGATGTGCGACCCCTAAAAGTAGAACCCGTCGGCCGATACGCGGTTGCGGTGCGCTGGTCCGACGGGCATTCCACAGGAATGTACAGCTTTGATCGACTTTATGATCTGGGTAAAAACCCCAAGCAAAACCTAGCCTAGTTAAAGCGTATACAAAATAGCGGCTGCAATCGTGGCTTGAGACGGAGCCTGTTTTCCGTTTCGGCCCACAAACCGGTTGTTTTGATCCGATTTATCGATTCGCCCCTCAAGCCGGACTTCAAATCCGTCCGACATCTGCACCGACTGGGTAAGGGTGTAGGTATTTAAGGTTTGCGACACGCCACCTAACGTCCAGCCGTGCATATCGCGGTAATACTCTACTCGGGGAGCGACCGCTAATCCTTGGGCATAGTTCCAACGCGCACCGACCATCGCTCCCGCCCACTTGGCGTCGCCAATCGTTGACACCTGCTCCATTCCATAGAGCCCGTCAAAAGCCAAAGATAATTTATCGTTCACGGCCCACACCAAGTTGGATTCGTGTACCTGTTTCCAATCGGCGTTATTTTCACTTTGTTCCGGTCCACCAATGTAATTGTAAATCCAGGTCAACTTGTCTGACGGGGTGTACTTGAGTTGTGCGCCGTAAGTGACTTGCGAATTGGTGTCGTAAATCGTGTTCCATCCGTTATAAACGTAACCCGATACCATCCACTGACCGGGCGCTACGGCATAACCGACGTGTGCACCGGTGTGCCAAAATGGACCACCAAAGCTAAACAATGCGCCCCGTGTGTAGTTCCAGTTGTCTTTGGCTTTCATTAACTCAAGACCCACGTGGGTCGGAAGTTTTCCGAATTCAACGATCAAATTGGGAGCACTCACCGGAGTATAAGTAAACACCGCTTGACCGATGTGCTTGGAAACGTCATCGACCACACTGGAGGTGGGTCCGCCTACTCCCGATGGAACCGTTGCGGGGACCTGCGCATTGATGTCGGCAAATTGTCCAAAATCAAAATCAATCAATAATGCGGTTTCTTTACGGGTGTATTTGACCGTTAACTCCACCAAATTCAACCCGAGGCGATCGTTGTACCAGTCGTAAAAACGAAGGTTGTTCTGAGCGTTCGGAATTTGAGCTTGCTGAGGAGTTCCACCGCCGCTCAGAGGAGTTACCATATTGGGCCGATTAAAGTTATGGGACATGTACAAATCGATATAAGCCGAAAATTGCAAAGCGCCGGGAACTGTTTTTTCACTGCTGGCTGCGATAGCGGGTTTTACGGCACCTTCGGGATCTACACGATCAGCACTCACGGCCCCTTGCTTGGCTGACTTATCGAGCGCTTTTTGAGAGGTTAAGTTTTTGGTGTTGGTGCGCTTGATCCCGGTCATTTCCCAGGTCGGTTGGGCTCCCCAGGCACCATCTCCACCGGCTTGTTTTTTAATCTCTACACGGTAGGTATTCAAATTCCCTCTAAATCGTAAAACCGCCGAATCCCCTTGGCACTTGATTTTGGGTGCACCCAGCAACTCATCCCCACAGGCCGAGAGATCGGCCTTCACTTTGATTTGTCCACAATCAGGACCGCCTTCTAAAGATAACTTTAAACACTCTTGTGCAAATGCTGTTGGGGTCACCATCATGGCAACCGCTACGCCGATTCGTCGCATCCTTATGCTCCCTATTTTGATCGAACTTATGATTTGTTTTTTTAAGGCTAGGGTTCAGGATCAACGTAAAGAAACGAAGTCTCAATCGAAGTTATTTTGACTACTGGCTATTTTGCTGGTTGTAATAGTCCACCACTCTCGGGTCTACGACAAAACTACGGTAGGACAACCCCTGCATCGTCAAATCATCCAGACGCCGAACACGGGACAAGGCCACGTAGGTTTGACCATGTTCCCACACTCCGGTCAGGTCCACATGAACACGATCCAGCGTTGCGCCTTGAGCCTTATGGATCGTGCTTGCCCACGCAAGATTAAGCGGAAAATTTGTAGCGGTAGCGAGAGGCTCTCCCTCTCCGTCTAACACATGAAACGGTACCGGCTGAACCTTTACACGTCCGCCATTTAATAATTCAACTTCGATCTGAACCTTACCGAGCTTGGTAATCGTCCCCTGCGTCCCGTTCACCCACCTGCGGTCGGGATCATTTTGGCGAAACATCACCAATGCACCTTCTTTAAGGATCAACACTTCGGGTATCGGCGCGTTTCGCTTTAAATCATCTACCGCGCGCGCATTCCCCATGTAAACCGTTGGGAAATCCATTGCAGGAGAACCAATTTCCTGCAATCTCCCCAAATTCAACTGCTCTACCTGTGCGCGACGGGCAAAAAGCCGGGTGCCCTGAAAAGGCTCTTGCACCCTTTGCACGCGCTCTTTTAACAACTCCGCCGAATCCTCTTCGATGTTTCCGAATCGAATGCTCTGGAGCAGTCGGGAAAAGGTATCTTCTTGCGCGCGGACCAAGGTCTGTAAATACGCCACATGAAATCCTGAATCGCGCCACACCTGCGACTCAAATGCAAATCGCGCCTCAGGTCCTTTTTCTGAGGTACGCAAAGACTCCGAAGTCCCTGTGTTTTTCGTCACGGGAGGAAGCTGGGCAAAATCACCGACGGCAATCACCCTGAGCCCGCCCCATGGCGCCGGCGACTTACGCACGACGCGTGCAATGCGCTCGGCGGTTGCCAATTCGATCGGACCGATCATCGAAATCTCGTCGATCAAAATGGTCTCGGTTTCCCGCAAACGTCGAGCAATTCCGTAATGGGATTTTGCTCGTTCG
>JAIXVT010000213.1 GCA_027482725.1 Pseudomonadota bacterium
AATGAAGCGAGCTAGTTGGAATGTTGATTGCTTACGCGAAATTCTATTTTCTTAGAGTTTTGATGCGTTTCCCCTGTTTGCGCAAAAACTCTAAATATTCCCTTCCCCTAATTTACCAGTTCCGATGAACCCCAATCGTGCTTCATATTTTTAAATTCTCGCATCCGCGCGACTAAAAAGTCCCCGGAGCGCGGGGTGAGATTTTAAAAATATGAAGCCTATTCGTGACTCAGTTAGGAATTTCAAAACGAGTTCTGCGTCTCGTCTTATCCCCGGCGCAGTTGTTTGAGGCTTTGAGCATCTTGAAAAGAATAGGGGCAGCGCGATGTAAGATTAAAATACGGAGCACGAATGCTGCCGCCGGCAGACATCACCAAATGAATTCTCCCCTCCCCTGTTGCGTGTAAAAACACGAATCCAGTTTAACTTTTCAAATCTTTGCTTAATAAAAACAGTTTATCTATAGCATTCAGCGGTGGGCTTCCTTGGTCCTGCGCTACGACCTACAGCGCCCACACCAGGTGGCGCGGCTTAAATACGTTTGGCAGCAATGGGTACTAGGCGTAAAATCAGGACCTTATGACGCTCATTAACTCAGATACCATTCGCAAGGTGGCCGATCTTGCGCGCCTCGAACTGACCCCCGATGAAGTTCAAAATTATGCGCAATCGATTGCGGGCATTTTAGAGCACGTCAATCAGCTTGCACAGGTCGACACGCAAGGGGTAATGCCGATGGTATACGGCACCGATCATAACTTGTCTCCGCGCCAAGACGTGGTGCAGGCGTTTCCGACAACCGCGGACGGCAAGCCCAAAGTGCTGACCAGTGCTGCCGAGGTGCTTTACGACGGATTTAAAGTTCCACCGATTATTTAAGTCCTTATTGTTTAAATTCGGATTACCCCTATTTACGAAAGAGAATTTTCTTCATGAAATGGAAAACCATCGCACAGATTCATCAGGCTTATACGACGGGGCAAGAAACCCCTGAGACCGTGACCGAGTTTTATTTATCGAACATCTCTAACTCAGGCCATAATGCGTACATTACCGTGACGGCAGACCGCGCACGGGCGCAAGCAAAGACTCTTACGGAAGCGTGGAACGCTAACGGAAAAAAAATCCCCGCTCATCAACCACTTTTTGGAATCCCGATGGGGATTAAAGACAACATGGTGATGGACGGTGTTCGGACCACGTGCGCGTCCAAAATGTTAGAGAACTATATCCCGCCTTATACGGCCACGGCAGTAATCAAACTTGAAAACGCCGGAGCTATTATCCTTGGAAAACTGAACCTAGACGAATTCGCAATGGGATCGTCTAACGAAAACTCTGCGTTTGGTGCGGTAAAACATCCTACGCATCCCGACCGAGTACCGGGCGGATCGAGCGGGGGATCGGCGGCAGCGGTGGCGGCTGAGTTGTGTTTTGCGGCTACCGGGAGCGATACTGGAGGGTCCATTCGTTTGCCCGCCTCATTTTGTGGAGTACCCGGATTTAAGCCGACGTACGGGTCCATTTCACGGTATGGATTGGTGGCGTTTGGGTCGTCGTTGGATCAGATCGGTCCGATTGCACCGACGCTGAACGATTGCGCGTTTATCACCGAAATTATGGCCGGGTTTGACCCGATGGATGGCACGACCACTCCTGAAAAAGAACCTAAATTTGCGGTAAAATCCGACCGCTCAAGTCTTAAGGGATTGCGCATCGGTATTCCCAAGGAATATTTTATCGATGGGATTGATGCTCCGGTACTGAAAGCCGTTGATGCGGCACTTGAGGTTGCAAAAAACGCAGGCGCGGTCTTAGTGCCCATTTCTTTACCCCACACCTCTTACGCGGTGTCCACGTATTATGTCGTGGCCGTGAGTGAAGCCAGTAGTAATTTGTCCCGCTTTGACGGCATCCGTTTTGGGGTGCGCCCCGATTCTGCGGCACATGCAAAATCTCTGCCCGACTTTTATAAGTCCGTGCGCAGCAATTTTGGTCCCGAAGTAAAACGTCGGATTATTCTGGGAACATTTGCCTTGTCCAGTGGCTATTACGATGCCTATTACCGCAAAGCTTGCCAAGTGCGTCGGCTGATGCGCAATGATTTCGAAGCGGCGTTTCAGCACGTTGACGTCATTGCATCGCCCGTGGCGCCTTCGACTGCGTTTAAGCTGGGTGAAAAGAGTAAAGATCCGCTCAAGATGTATTTGAGTGATATTTTTACGATTCCCGCATCTTTGGTAGGGCTTCCGTGTTTAAGTCTCCCTATTGGTAAGGATGATCAAGGACTTCCGATCGGATTGCATTTGATCGGAAATCGCAACCAAGATCAAAGGTTATTGGCATCGGCTTGCGCATTGGAACAAGTTGGAGAAAGTTTGGGATGGTCCGTATGAGCACTGAATTTGAACCTGTGATTGGACTCGAAGTTCACATCCAGTTGTCTACAGAATCCAAGATGTATTCGACTGCAAAAGCCCGCCTTCACCACGAAGCATCGGTCGCAGAAGAACCCGTCAACGCCAATACCACGCCCGTGTGCGCTGGACATCCGGGCACGCTTCCCGTAGTGAATAAAAAAGCTGTGGAATACGCTGTGATGGCGGGGCTTGCGACCCATTGCAAAATCAACACGACCAGTGTTTTTGCGCGAAAACATTATTTTTACCCGGATCTCCCCAAGGGTTACCAGATTTCCCAGTTTGATCAGCCGCTCTGTGAGCATGGTTTTTTAGATATCGAATGGAAAGATGAAAAGTCTGGCCAAGAGTGCACCAAGCGGATTGGAATTACCCGCATTCACATGGAAGAAGACGCGGGAAAAAACGTGCATTTATCAGGGTTTAGTCTGGTGAATCTGAACCGTGCGGGTGTGCCGTTAATCGAAGTGGTGAGTGAACCCGATTTCAGATCGGCCGAAGAAGCGGGCGCATACTTGCGTAAACTGTACGCGATTGTGACGACACTTGGGGTGTGTGACGGCAATTTGCAGGAAGGAAATTTTCGTTGTGATGCCAACGTGTCTATTCGTCCCGTAGGCCAAGAAAAATTTGGGACGCGGGCCGAGATTAAAAATGTCAATTCGTTTCGGTTTGTCGAGAAAGCCATCGAAGTGGAGATCGAGCGACAGAAAGCCGTGATTTCATCGGGGCAAAAAGTGATTCAAGAGACGCGCCTTTATGACTCGGCAAAAAACACTACCGTATCGATGCGGGCCAAAGAAGAAGCGGATGATTATCGGTATTTTCCCGATCCGGATTTGCCGCCGCTTGTATTAAGCAATGAAGATATCGAAACTCTGCGCAAAAGAATTCCTGAACTCCCGGATCAAAAACGGGATCGGTTTGTGACCGAATATGGCCTAAGTCGCTACGATGCTACGGTGATCACCGGAGATCAAACGTGGTCGCAGTTGTTTGAAGCCGCAGTGAAGCGCGCGCCCAATGATGCAAAAACAATCTCTAACCTGTTAACCGGAGAGGTGGCCCGTTTGGTTAAGGATCGCGAAGGGGGACTGGCGACAACGCATCTTAAGGCCGAACATTTATCGGATTTGTCTCTGGCGATTGCCCAAAAAATAGTGTCGGTAACCGCTGCAAAACACGTCATCGCGGTGGTTTTGGATTCAGGCGAATCGGCGTTGGCGACCATTGATCGTCTGGGATTAAAACAAGTCAATGACACCGGAGCCATCGAAACGATGGTCGATCAAGTCATTGCTCACAACCCTAAGCAAACCGAAGAATTTCGTGCAGGAAAAGACAAGCTTCTGGGATTCTTTGTGGGGCAAGTGATGAAAGCCATGGGAGGTAAGGGCAATCCCGCCATGATTCAAGAAATTGTGATTAAAAAATTAAAATCGTAAATACGGGCAACAAGAGGATCAGAATATGAAAAAATGGATTTGGGGATTGAGTGGGGCGGTTGGGATTTTTTTGGTGACGATCATCGTGTTGCCGTTGGTTATCCAGGTAGATCGATACCGTCCTGAGATCGTAAAAGCGATAAACCAGAACATCAATGGGAGTGTGGAGCTGGGGCCCTTGACTTTTGATTTGTGGGGAAGGATCAACATTCGCGCTCAAGGCATCAAAGTTTTTGACGCCGAAAAGAAACAGGTTTTAAGTGTTGATCAGGCATTGTTTTATTTGCCGTATACTTCCGTCTTATCTGGAGCACCTCGGCTCACGGTTGCTTTGAACGAGCCCAAGATCGAGCTGATTAAAAACGTCCAAGGTCAACTGAATGTGATGACTCTGATCAAGAAGTCTTCTCCAGACTCCCATTCCACACCTGCGAATTCGACATCAAAAAGTCCTCCGGATGTTTCTGCGTCTCAGTCCCAAGCACAGACGCTCCCTGCGTTGGTTGCCAACGCAAGGCTTGGATTTGAGATTAAAGACGCTCAGGTAACGTATATCGATCACGTCACACAGTTTTCCCAACGTCTTAATAAGCTCAACGTTCGTATTGAAGAAGCCTCCTTGGTGTCTAAAACTCGTGCCGAAATTTGGGCGGATCTAGAGGCAAAAATGGGGACGGATTTAAAAGTGTCGGGACCTTTACGATTTTTTGCTGACTTTGATCCCAAGGTGGTTGGCGGCGCAGTCCAAAGCGGAACGATGAATCTATCCGCCAGTGCCGATGATGTTGTGATTGAAAAGGGCGATCAATTTAAAAAGGCCAAAGGAATTCCTGCTCGATTTGAGATGTCTGCGGATTTGTCCGCAAACGACATTGTGCTTAAGAGTTCGATGGTAAAATTTCACACGTTTGAGCTTGGAGTATCGGGACGGATCACGTCCCAGCAGGTCTTGGACCTTAAACTTTCGATGAAACCCACATCACTCAAAGATTGGGATCAGATTCTCCCTCCACTGAAAGGGAATACCATCGAGGCCAAGGCCCAGGCCGACGGAAAAGTCACCGGTTCTCTCCTCGATCCAGATGTGAATTTACAATTCAAGGTAACGAGTCCTTTGTTTCAGTTGGATGCTTTGACCAACTACCGAGGACGGGCGCAGGTGAAATTTAACCTTACCGCAAAAAACTTGGACCTGACCCCGTGGATGCCTAAAAAAACCTCTGGTTCGGGCGAAGACGTAGCAAAAGCAGAGCAAAAACCCAAAGAAACTCAGGTTTCTGGAAAAGGAGCGGGTGGAGCTCCTGATGCAGACCAAGCCGTAGCTCAAGTGCGGACCAACGATTTCTTAAAAAATTTCGTGATGGAGGGGCTCATCAAAATTGACGGATTAAAAGCCGAAAATCTGGTCGTAGATTCGTTTCATGCTCAAATCGCATTCAAAAATTTAGTCGCCCAGTTGTCGCAGATGACGGTGAAAGTGTTTCAAGGCACAGTAACCGGTCAATTTTCAACGGATCTAAAACCCCAAGTGCCGACCTATACGATGAAGTTGGTGGCACAGGGGATTGACATCAGTAAAGCTGTGGAGTCGCAGTTTACGTCTTTAAAAAATACACTGAGTGGCAGGGCCAATTTTAACTTGGAAGCGGGTGGAATGAGTTTTAATCCTGATCTTGCCAAAAAGCGCCTTCAGGCCAAGGGGCAGTTCACGCTCAACCAAGCTAGGTTTAAAACTTTGGATGTCGCCAAGATGGCCAATGAGGCGGTCGGCGGAAGCTTGGACAAAGTGTCTGAAAAAGTGCCGTTTTTGAAGGGAAAAAAACTGCGTGCTCCGGAGCACGGGGAATCGGTGTATGACAGCGTCACCGCAGATTTTACGATTGCGGGTGGATTCTTTGATATGCCCAATTTTTTGGCAAAGGCCGCACCTAAAAAAGGAATTGATATCAAGGGAAGCACCCGGCTGGGATTGGTGGATGAAAGCCTAGATGCGTCTTGGGAGCTTGTGGATGTTCAGCGGGTTACGGGGGCCGATCAACTCACGGTAGAAATCGCCGGAAAAACAATTAAAAATCCGTTGGCGAAATCCGAGACGGACCCCTTGATTTTTCCGATTAAAGTAGGCTGCAAGATGTCAGCCCCCTGTCCGAAAACCACCGAAACCGCAACT
>JAIXVT010000194.1 GCA_027482725.1 Pseudomonadota bacterium
CATGCGTCGGGCCTGGTCATCGTCGATTCCTCGAGATCTGAGATAAACCAACTGATCGGGATCAAGGGAGCTGACCGAGCTCCCATGCGACGCCTTCACATCGTCATGAAAAATAAAAAGTTTAGGGAACGAATCCGCTTTAGCCGTGTCCGACAAGAGTAAGTTTTTACTCTTTTGCGCAGAAATAGAACCCGAGCAATTTACGCTCATAGTGACTTGAGTATTCGAAACACAATGACTTTTGCCATCCGCTGCGGAATACGTGTAAATCTCCGAATGGGTTTCTGGTGCCTGATGATCCACATTCAACCAAAGATCATGTCGGTCTGATGTCTGGGCTTGATGAAGGGCGTCCACTCGAACCCTTGCTCCCGCTGCCTTCAGTTCGATTTCAACATGGGATTGGAGCAATTGGATTTCGGCTCCGACAAAAACAAGATGCGCCTCGGCATTTCTCTCGATTGAAACCAAAATACGAGGAAATAAGCGGGATTTGACCCCGCGCTTAGAGGCAAGATTCCCCGCCCAGATCACGATCTGTCGACGTGAACCCGCACCAAACTCCACCGAATAGGCGGGAGTATCATTTTGAACAGAGGATAGATCTAAAAAAATGGGCTCCGCTTCATTCCCTTGCAAGCTGCTGATGACTTGGACGCTTGAGCCAACATACGCAATCGGATCTTGAGCAAATCGAACCCCAAGCTTAGGCAAAGCCGGATATAGGGTTTGCCCCGCGGCCGATCCGGCTAACTCTGCTTCGAGATCTTTCAAGCCTAAAAAACGAAACGCATCGGATCGGAGTTGTTCTTTGACAAAAATTTGCCAAGAATTTTGCATTACGCGGTTCTCCCCCGGAATCCATCATAGCCTTCCGACTCAAGTTTGAGCGCAAGCGTCGCGTCTCCCGAAGCCACGATCTGACCTTCATCAAACACATGAACATAATCAGGTTTGATGTAATTCAACATGCGCTGGTAGTGCGTGATGACAATCATGCCCCGAGTGGAGTCTCTCATGGCTTCAATATTTTCTGAGACCACGCGTAACGCATCGATATCGAGTCCAGAGTCGGTTTCGTCCAGCACTGCAATTTTTGGCTGTAAAAGCCGCATCTGGAGAGTTTCTAACCGTTTCTTCTCCCCACCGCTAAACCCGTCGTTAAGTGATCGCATCATGAAAGACTCGGGAATAGACAAACGCTTTAACTCTTCACGAATCAAACTCCGCACCTGAGAAGGAGGGATCTCATTTCCCCGAACGGCCTTCAGCGTCGCACGCAAAAAACTTGCAACACTCACTCCTGGAACGGCGACAGGGTATTGAAACGCAAGAAAAACACGGGCACGGGCCCGATCCTCAGGAGACATCCCGATGAGAGAAATCCCATCCAGCACCAAATCCCCCTGGGTGATCTGAACCCGAGGATGTCCCATAATGGCTTGAGACAACGTTGTTTTTCCCGTTCCATTGCGACCCATGATCGCGTGAACCTCTCCCGAACGAACGGTGAGATTCACTCCCTTGAGTACCGATTTTCCTTCAATTTCCGCGTGCAAATTCTTAATTTCAAAAATCATGTGGTGTTCCTAAATTACGTTTTGAATTCAACTTCGGCTTGCGCCTCAAGACAAAGTTCATGAGCAACCTGCTGCGCTCGTAAATATGTTTCAGATTCGGAGGAAATCAAATCTTCCAAGCTCAGCCGAGACGTAAAGCCATCGAACATTTTCTCCAAAACCCCCCAAAAAGGTCGGATCGAACACCCCGGCCTACGAGCACAAACCGACTGTCGACCTGAAAATCCGTCACAGAACGAGGCACTTTCCCGAGGGCCTTTCAATCCATCCAGAACTGCCTTGATTGAAATCTCGGAGGGTGGCTTCGCCAATGAAAATCCCCCGTGAATTCCTCGGAGAGTTTTCACCAAACCTGCCCGCTTGAGGTGAAGCATAAATTTCGACACATACTCGACAGAAAGCCCCTCGGATTCCGCAATCTCTGAAGCCGACAGGGTTTCCCCATCCTTCAGTTGCGCTAAACGAGCCGCACACCGCAATCCGTACTCTTCGAGGGCCGATACATTCATGACGCTAGTGTGTCATATTCTGGAGACCAATACAATACAAACTTGTAAGGATTTAGTTCAAATTCCTTGAAAAAGGAGAACCCATCATTCACGTAAGATATTGAAATTCATGAGGTTTCCACCCAAGGTCATGCCCACAATCGAAACCGATGAGTGAGAGATTTGAGAGGGAACGACACTAGCTTCCAAGAGCACCAGATCGCCTGCAAAACCTGACGCATAACCCGCGTCATAGCGGTACTCAGGTTTACCGGTTTCTGCATTAAGCACGTAAAAGTAACGACTGGTTGAGGCCACCACCAACTTGGAACCCACGACTCGTGGACTGAGTCCAGTCCCCTGGTCCAACTCAAACTCCCACACCTTGGTCCCCCGGGACAAGCTCAGCTTGAACAATTTACCTGACGAACTCGCGACGTAGAGGAATTCGCCCTGAACCGACACCCGACTCGCTCCGCCCATGTCTTCATTCACCCAAAGGATTGAGGAATCCTTGGGATTAAGCGCGTAGAGCGCTCCGTCAAAAGTGGGCACCAAAACGCTATCCCCGGCCCGAACAAAATCCGCATTCACATCCGAAAACCTGCGATTCGTGTTGAGTTGCTTTTCCCGAATAATTTTTCCATCCTCAGGATTCAAAACAACAAGCGACCCATCTGAAAATCCTACCCACAACGTATCATCGACCACAAAAGGAGTGGACGCTCCGTGAATGGTTGGTCCCGAAACCCCACTCCGCTTACGATAGTGCCACTTCCAAACCCCGTCTTGGGCGGACAAACATACGACCGTATCATCCGAAGTGACCAGATACAGTAACCCGTTTTTAACGGTGATTTTTGAGGCTACGGGGTTACGGAGAACATAACGCCAAAGGATTTTCCCTTGATCTGCGGACACCGCTAAGACCTCTCCATCCCCCGAAACGAAATACAAAACGCCTTGGTACTCCGTCATAGGACTAATGACACCGTGATGAAGAGGCAACCGCCACCGTTCACGCTGAAGATGGGGATAAAAACTGACCACACCGAAACGGGAGCTGCCCACAATGAGCGTGCGATCATAGGCAAGAGGCGCAATATACTCTACTCCCGAACCCCCGCGCGCACTGGATAAGGGCTCAAAAGAGTAAGTCCAACCTCGGGTCACCAAGGACTCCCCTTTTCCGACCGACGAGCCCTGAAAATCAGGGCTTAACTCTGGATGAATATTTCGAGACGCACACCCCAACAACGAACCCAAAATAAGAACCAAAATCCCTACGGAGGTCCGCGGCATGCCCGATCGCTCCACTTAGATCAGACCCTCAACATTTTGAACTTCCGGAGATCCTGCAAACTTTTTCTTCAGTGCCTCAAAAACGGTCTTGGCTTGATCTTTTTTATTGGCCTTCACTAAAGCCCGCACCTGACCCGAAAGCGCCAACGCTTCAGATTCGGCAAAGGACTTTCCGACATCACGATAAATTTCTGCAATCGCTTGCCAATCCGATTCCACCTTAGCCTGAGTTTCCAACGCCTGAGCAAGCGCGATCCCCAGAGTGGATTTTAAAAATCCTTTTTGATCAGAAAATGCCGACCTCAAGAGGGCGATTGCCTGATCTAAGCCCCCGTGGTCCATCAGGACACGAGACTTCCTTAAGATCACCTCGGCTCTGACCTGAGGAGATTTCGCCGAGGCAATAAGAGCATCATAGGCGGCAAAAGATTTGCTAAATTTTTGATTAAAATCAAGAGCTACTCCGACTTCTTTTTCTTCTGGAGTCAGTGCGCTTATTTCATCTGTTTCTAATTTCAGCGCTTTATAGAATGCAACTTTTTCTGCATCTTGCTTTTCAAGGCGGTGGTTTTGATAAAAATACAACCCCACAGCAATGAAAACGACTCCGAGCATCACGGCAACTAGTGTTTTGGGACGAATAAAAGATTGAGACATTCCTTTCAGGTGTAAAAGCCAAAGCCCTCTGATGTCAAAATAAAATGGATTCGCTTCAACTCCACGTCGATTAAACTCATTAAAGGTATGAACCTCCACCGGAAAACATGGCCCATCGGCTTGCCTCAAAAGACCAAACTTTTTTTACTCAATCGTTTACTCCACCGCTTCCTCAAACTAGGCCTAGCCCTTTTTCTTCTGGGAGTCCCAAGTCTTGCTCAGGATTTTTCGGAAGAACCGGGATTCCGAGAGGGAAAATCCCCTTACCTAGACTATGGAGATTTTGATACCGAGCGAGACGAGGAAAAAGAGGAATTGTTTTATAAATACGGGCGGTTTTTTGGGGTGGGATTGGGATTAGGGTATCAACAAGCCATGGGAAACCGTGGCCTTTTATATGAGCCGGGCTTCCCCCGAATCGATATCAAAGTCTTGTATTGGTTTGATTTCAATTGGTCTTTAATCTTGGGCGTTGGATTTGCAAGTCACGATTTCGTTTACGAAAACGTGGCGAACTCTGTCCGCCTTACTTCATTTGAAACCCAGCTCCGATACTCCATCGATACGAAAAATCTTTCGGACGCACTCACGTTTGCAAGTCCCTATTTTTCTCTCGGTGTGGGAGCAATCAGCAAAACCCAAAACACGGGAACACAAACCCAAGCAGATAGCGACTCAACGATTTCAATGAACTTCGGTGCAGGCTTGGAATTTCCGATAGCCCACAAAAAATCCTATCTCCTTTTAGATGGTCGCTATTACACCCAGTCTTTTGTCGATTCCGCAGAAACCGAGGCGTATTCCCGAGTAACGCCTAACTTAAATGGGGGGTTCCTGAACCTGAGCCTTTCCATTGTATTCACGTGGTAATCCTCACTCACTTTTTTGATGCTCACTTTTTTTGGTTGACAAAGATAACGCACTGTGTTGTCATGCCCTTGCCGGTGAGAATCGGCAGTCTGATCAGAGAATCTCTCTCTCTCATCTTTGATCAGATCTCATCTCTCTCTCGCCCGACTCCAATGATTGGTGTCGGGTTTTTTTTTAGGCTACGTTTAAGGACACGCTATGAGCATCTACCTTGGGATTGACATCGGGGGCACAAAAACCCGCTGGGATCGGTACTCTCACCCCGGTTCCCACCGACCTTGGAGCAGAACGCATTCCTCTTTTTTTTCCAATCAAGGAATCACCACGCCCTCGGTTTGGATAGAAAGATTAAAGACTTCATTATCCCCGTTTGACTTCCCCCCACACCTGTTTACAGGGATTGGAATTGGCGCGCCGGGCTCTCCTGCGCCCGACTTAAAATCAATCCAAACCTCGGTACTCAA
The DNA here is from genome assembly GCA_027482725.1 of Pseudomonadota bacterium. GTDB lineage: Bacteria > Bdellovibrionota > UBA1018 > UBA1018 > CAIMNF01 > JAIXVT01. The sequence goes on from JAIXVT010000194.1 coordinate 5,362, forward strand.
GTGGGTACAAGGCTCTCCGCTGGCCTCCCCTCTGCATGAACTTTTTCCTTCGGCCAGCATCCGGTTTGAAAACGATGCAAACGCATTTACATTGGCTGAGGCACGCTTTGGCGCGGGTAAAAAACAAAACCATGTTTTAGGCCTCACCTTGGGAACCGGCCTGGGCGCAGGCCTTGTCGTACGCAAGCAACTTTATCGAGGCGCCCACCGCTCTGCCCTGGAGGTGGGTAAAATCACCACCTCGCTCCAAGGATTCCCGCCTTATTCCCCTCTAGATCAGGTCTATTCGGGAACCGGACTTCAGCACCTCTTGGGCGATGGATCTCTCGATCAACTCCTCCAAGACTCAAAGCTTGAATATCGTTTTTCCCCGTGGATTAAAGGGTTTGTCGCATTTTTACAAAATCTCCAAAACGTCCTTGATCCTGACGTCATCGTTATCGGTGGCGGGGTTTCAAGCTCTCGCCGTTTCTGGGAAGAACTTTACCCGTTAACATGCTCACGGCTACCCATCAAACGTCCAGTGCTCGGACCCAACGGAGGACCACTTGGGATTTGCGCGATGATCGCAGACGACTCTAAACTAACCGCATGACTGCTCCCCGCCAAGACATTACTCCGATCACGCACCGCCCCCTTACTTCCCCGCAAGACCTCAGACTCCGGATTGCGGAGATCAACAAAATCAAACCGGAATCCAGCATTTCCTTTGAAGGCTTTACCAGCACCCATCGTGCAAAAATTACGCGGTGGCACGCTGATCGTAAGTATTTTTCGGTAACCTTTGAATCCGCTTTAGGAAAAGATATTCAAAAAAAAATTGATCATCAGATTGGATTGCGCACTTTTTTTAGGGTCAAACTGATCAGTACCCAGCTGATTTTTAAAGCTACTGTGGTAAGAATCATTAACGCAAATACCCTGGAGCTCCGCGTTCCCGATACCCTTTACCACCAGCAACGCCGAGGGGCTTTGCGCATTCCTCTAAAATCCAACCATGCGGTTTTTTCGTCCGAATTAGGGTTGTTTAAAGTTTTAGATCTCAGCACCACAGGTCTCCGAGTGGAGCACTTATCTGGAAAAAAAGAAATTTTTGTGGGCCGTGAGCTTTTTCAAACCCAGCTTAAATTAAAAAAAGAATCCGTATTTATCATGGACGCAAAGATCAGTAACGTGACCAGCACTGGCTTTGGCATTCGATTTATCGGACTAGCACAGGCGGAAAAAGTCCGACTTAAACAAATCCTGATCGAGGCCCTCCAGGAGCTATTCAAGGCCCCAAACAGTTGATCAGAAGACTGACCAGAAGAGCGAGCAAAACCCCTCAGTGACCCTGCTTACTCAGGGGTGGCTGCCGCCTGATAATCCCGATGTTTTTCGGTACCCCGCGCTGTCCCAAACAATGATCTCAACTGACCACATGCCGCTAAAATATCGCGCCCCCGAGAAATCCGCACTGTCGCGGTAAGCCCGGCATCTAAAAGAATTTTTTGAAACGCCATTACGGTTTCGTCCGTTGGACGTTTAAAATCAGATCCCGGATGCTCATTAAATGGGATCAGATTCACCTTAGAGGGGATTCCCCGAAACCACTGGATCAATCGGTAAGCGTCTTCGGGTTGATCGTTAAAGTCTTTCAACAACACGTACTCAAACGTGATCCTTCGGTGAGAACCCAAGGGAACCTTACGGCACTGCTCCAACAACACTTCGATCGGCCACTTGCGGTTAACCGGCATAATGTGATCGCGCTGAGCATTGGTAGACGCGTTAAAAGAAATCGCAAGCGACACATCGGTTTGGGAATACAGCTCTTGAATCCCCGGTACCAAGCCACTGGTGCTGACGGTGACTTTTCGCTTGGAAAAATTCAATCCATCTTCGTCAAGCAGAATCTGGCATGCCTTGGCCACATTCTTCACGTTGTGCAGGGGCTCCCCCATTCCCATGAATACGATATTGGTGATGGGCGCCCGGAGTCGGAGTTCGTGGATCTGGGTTACGATTTCAAACACCTCGAGCGATCTATCCAAGCCTTGAACGCCGGTTAAACAAAACTTACACGCCATCGCACAACCGACTTGTGACGAAACACAAGCCGTCAAGCGCGACCACAGGGATTTGTCTAAGCGCTCTTTTTGTAGACCGAGACGTTCGATATTTTTTCCCGACAATTGGCTTTGGGTGACCTGATGCGTAAGTTTAGAGGAGTCCTTCATCACCGCAGACGAATCATCATACAAATCGTCATCGTCTTCGGGATGTTGATCCGTTTGCTGACCAGAGTCTGCGGCGTTCACGCGCTCTTTCAGGGCCGAGGGAATAATCACCGATTCGATGGTCTTTTGATCATCGAGTTTCCATAAAAATTTGTAGGTTCCGTCCAAAGATTGTTTTTCAAAAACAACGGGAAACCGATGAATGCGCATTTCGGCCTTAAGTCGCGTCCGGATTTCTTTGGATAAATCCGTCATGGCATCCCAATCCAAAACGCCACGCTGATACACCCAATGGAAAATCATCTTTGCCCGCATTTTGGCTTGTTTCAGCCGCTTTTTTTCCCTCTCGGGATCAAGGATCATCTCCCCGTCTTGGAGCCCTTGGGGCGCGGTGAGGCTTGCGAGGTAATCCGCAAGCTCTTGTTTGGTAAAGTTTTGCAAAACGAGCATCTTGGAATATTAGCTGATTGTTTTTGTCGGGTCGAGAAAGAAGATAACCTAGGCAAATTTTAAACTTAATTTGTTTAAACTTAAAATCGCCTTGTCCACCCCCCTTTCCTAAAAAATCTCTCTCGATGAAAAAAATTAAACTTTTTTTTTTACGGTACTCGGGACAAACTCGGCTCATGTGGTACTTCACCAAAGAGGAATGGCTACTTGCAGAATCCACGCGCGCTTTTGCGCAGGAGCAACTTGCTCCCCAAATTGAGCACTTAGACGAGACCGAATCGTTTAACACCCAAGCCTTTCAGGCTTTAGGGGAACTCGGTCTGCTCGGCATCACCGTGCCCGAAGACGATGGGGGTGCGGGCTTGGGCGCCGTAGCGGCAACGCTTGTGATGGAAGAACTTGCAGCGGTCGATGCGTCCACAACTTTATCCTATTTGGCTCATAGTATTTTGTGTGCCAATCAAATTGGAGCAAACGCAAACCCCGAACAAAAAAAGAAATTCCTCCCCGACCTGATTTCTGGAAAAAAAATTGGCGGAATGGGCATGAGCGAACCCGGCGCGGGATCAGACGCACTGGGAATGATTACACGCGCTGACCGTCGCCTGGACGGTACCTACCTGATCAACGGATCAAAAACCTGGATCACCAACGGACCCAATGGGGATCTGTTTTACTGTTACGCCAAGACAGGCCCCGGGCGCAAAGATGTTTCTACATTCGTTATTGAAAAATCCATGCCAGGATTCAGCACAGGAAAAAAATTTAAAAAAATGGGGATGCGCGCTTCTCCTACAGGGGAACTTTGGTTTTCAGATGTGGTCGTGCCTGAATCCCACCGTATTGGTACGGAAGGATCATCGATCAAAGCAATGATGAAGAACTTGGACATTGAGCGGATTACGATTTCCGGGATTTCATTAGGAATTGCCCGCTCCTGCATCGAAACTGCAACCCGCTACGCCCGCGAGCGAAAACAATTCGGGGTGCCTATTGGATCGTTTCAACAGATTCAGGAGCGTCTCACCGAAGCCAGCGCCTGGTACGAGGCCTGCCGCGCACTCACGTATCAAGCGGCAAAAACGTGGGACTTAGGATTGATGACCGGTAAAGAGGCGTCGATGATGGCCGCAAAAGCCAAGCTCCAAAGCGCCCAAATGGCAACACAAGTTGCGCTTGATGCGATCCAAATTTTAGGCGGCTACGGTTACACCCGGGAGTTCCCTGTCGAGCGCCAGATGCGTGATGCGAAGTTGATTGAGATTGGCGCAGGCACGAACGAAGTTTTACGCTTGATTATTGCACGCCAAATGCTCGGGGACGTCGCGGACGAGCTGATGCCGTCGTAATTTGAAAGGAATTACGAGCGCCTGGATGCCTCTCTGTCAGAGTCGCTTCGGTTGGTGAAAACGACACTGCGCTCAAATTTAAAAATTCTAGAACTAGGTTCCATCCATACCTTTAAGAACGCTCTCAACTTCTTTCAGTTGCCTTTGAATAAGGACGATCCGGGCGATTAGACGGCGTTGTTTATCTAAGTTGTTTGGATCTTGATTCAGTTCAGCAATTTCATCAAAAAGAGCCTTGGTCAACTTAGCCAGCTGAGGAGTAACCTGATCTACGATTACCTTCGATCCCTCGATCAGAAGGGAAAATGGTTTCTTGTAGGAATTAAAGAATCCCGTCATTTGATCCGATGACACGTGGAAATCCGTGAGAAGCATTCTCTGTTCCGGCAGATAAACAAAAAAACGAATTGCTTTTCCTTGGACTTTATTACTCAAAGAATACACAAACTCATGCCGATCCTGATCAAAAGCCAAGTTCCAATTGTTCAAATCAAAATCTGAAGAAAAAAATTCCTTAAACTGGAGAATCTCATGAGCGATCACATCGACATGAAAAAGATAACTCGTAAGAGCCTCTGCAAAGCGCATCACCTGCTGGGGAGTCCGGAGGTATTGAAATTCTAGCTTGGATAGATCCGTCAGGCGAACAAGATGTTCTCTAAGGCCGATAGGGTACTGACCTCCCCCCATTGGGCTAAATTGTGCATTAAATTCGGTACGAAATTTCTGGGCATGTGATAGTAAATTCGGAAAGATTTCACTCAAGATAGTTATCGCCTTGGACGTAAAAGGTGTTTTTCCGGAGTTGGGGTTATTAAAGCTAAAAGCTGACCATGCATTAAACCCAAACCGAATGCGGGTGGCATAATCCGTAGAACGCTTCAATTCGATACCCAGAAGCTTTCTACCCGTGAGCTTATCTTGGAAGCTCTTCTCGTTTTGTATAATTTCATTAAAACTTTTCCCAGACAGGACGACCGCTTTACCCGGAACAAAATCTGAATGAACAGTAATCCCATTTTTGATGCCAGAGACATAGTGTGGAAGATAAGGGTCTATGACCAGCTGATCAAAACTACCCGAGCTAAACAGCTTTATTTAATTCCGGATGAACTTGCCCCTCTTTGGGGATAACGATGGCAACGAATGAATCTTTAATGGATTGAAACCATTCTCTGTTTTGGACTGCGGTTAAGAGTCGATCCTGATATATCCCGAAAAAAGACTCTACCCGATAAACCACCCCGGAATAAGTAAGCACTTGCTCTAATAAAGGCAGGAATGCGCCATCGACGAACTTCTTGTATTCGATGAGCTCTGTTTTCGAACTCAATCTTTCGCCGTTTAGAAAAAGGAGAAAATCCTGATAGTTTTTGATCCGGGTATTGCCAGTAAATCGCAGTTGATGGTAATCGTCCTTATAAACTCCGGTCAACATTTTAACGCAATTCCGCAAATCTGCAGACGCATCTAAACTTAAAATCAAAACAACAAGCACGACCCACTTCATAAAATTCCTTTGATCGAGATCATACCTTACCCCCAACAAACAAAAAAAATCAACAATTAATTCTCATCTAAAACCATTTTATTTTTAAATAATAATTAAAAAATTTCTCCCTCTTCACTTCAACGCCATCACAAACACTGGACTTGCCTAGCTACGCTCGGGCAGCAGTGTCAACGGATATCATTTTAATTGAACATGTAGAAACAAATGCGCTTGCCCCATTCTCGAAAAAGTCAAATCTATCGACATATTTCTTGATCCTCTGAGCTAGTGGCCCAGAAAAAATGGAGGTATATTTTTCTTATGTTAAGAACACGTTTTTCACTCTATCAAAGTCTAATTCCCTTATTTACTCTGATGATCCTTTACCCCCAAACGACCTGGTCTGTGGACTCTCCTGAAAAACCCAACCGCTCATCGAGAACATCTTCATGCTCGGTCGGGTTCTCAGATATCGTCATTGAAGATAAAACCGTCAGGATTGGAGGATGCAATGTCGTCTGTGACACAGATGGCACCCACTTCCCCCGCCCAGTGTGCATAGGACTTAAGCAAACCGGAAAAACCGGATTCTCTCAGTACACCCCCCCCCAATGTTCCTGTGACAGGGCAGACTGAAAGGAATACGGCAAACTGGCTCCCCTTACCCGCCCAACACATACGCGAAAATCAGCGGTGCCACAATCGTTGCATCGGATTCAATCACATACTTAGGGGTGTCTACGCCGAGTTTAGCCCAGGTGATTTTTTCATTAGGCACAGCACCCGAATACGACCCGTAGGACGTGGTCGAATCGCTAATCTGACAAAAGTATCCCCAAAGTTTTGGGTTACGACTTAAATCCTTCTCAAGCATCGGCACCACACAAATCGGGAAGTCCCCCGCAATGCCGCCACCAATTTGGAAAAAGCCCAAAGAACATTTCCCCGATGTGGTTTCAGTGTACCAATCTGCAAGGTGCATCATGTACTCAATTCCAGAGCGCACGGTATGCACATTTTTTACTCGCTTTTCCAAACAGTAACTTGCGTACATGTTGCCTAAAGTGGAGTCTTCCCAACCCGGTACATAGATTGGGATATTTTTTTCGGCCGCAGCCACCATCCAGGAGTTCTTGGGGTCGATCTGGTAATGCTGGACAAACTTCCCTTTTTTAATCGCGCGGTAAAAATACTCATGCGGAAAACAACGCTCACCTTTACTCTCCGCTTCGAGCCACTCCTCTTCCATGATGCGCCAGATTTTACGCATAGCCTCTTCTTCAGGAATGCAGGTGTCTGTAACGCGGTTCAAGTTACGCTTCAGCAAATCCAATTCCATCTCCGGCGTCAAGTCACGATAGTTTGGAATGCGCTCGTAGTGATTGTGGGCGACGAGATTATAAATATCTTCTTCAAGATTTGCACCCGTGCAAGAAATCCCGTGAATCTTGTCTTGCCGGATCATCTCAGCCAAAGAAATCCCAAGCTCGGCCGTGCTCATGGCTCCAGCAAGGGTTACAAACATTTTTCCTCCACCCGCTAAATGGTTTTCATACGCTTTAGCAGCATCAACAACCGTTGCCGCATTAAAATGGCGATAGTGGTGATTCATAAACTCACGAATCGATTTAGTGTTCATCATAACTGGTCCTTCTTTCCTAAAAAGGGTTTCAATAGATCCATAGGGAGCGGCACAATGGTCATAGTCGAATGCTCGGTGGACATCTCACGCAAGGTTTGCAAATAACGAAGCTGTAATGAGATCGGATTATTCTCCATCTGTTCGGCGGCTTGCCTTAATTTAATGGAAGCCTCGAATTCGCCTTCGGCAGAGATAATTTTTGCACGACGCTCGCGTTCGGCTTCGGCTTGTTTCGCCATGGCCCTTTGCATCTCAACAGGGAGATCCACTTGTTTGACTTCAACGTGGGAAACCTTCACGCCCCAGGGGGAGGTCTGAGCGTCCAAAATGGACTGCAAACGCTGATTAATCGAATCGCGCGATGCCAAAAGAGCGTCCAAGTCCACTTGCCCGACAACAGACCGTAAAGTAGTCTGGGCAAGTTTAGACGTCGCCATGAGGTAATTTTCCACCTCAATGACGGCCTGTACGGGATCTACAACCTTGAAATAAATAACGGCGTTAACTTTAATCGTGACGTTATCGTGAGTAATAATGTCCTGAGGGGGAACGTCCAAGGTCACCGTTC
>JAIXVT010000052.1 GCA_027482725.1 Pseudomonadota bacterium
AAAGATGTGTTGGGTGATCACTGGGGCCATAAGAATCATTTGTTTGAGTGGTACGGCGAATTCACAAATAAACAGGCAAGTAAAAATGCTATAAATCGCGTTTGTTTCCCGACTTTTCAGGAAAGGTCTCCATAATTTTGTTGAGCTCTTTTTTTGTGGGAACGGGAAGTCCTAAGAGAGCACAAAAAAATAGACCATCAAAAAAAATCCGAAATTTCCAGGCCTCGGCGTGACTGGAAAACTGGCAAAAAATTTCTTTATCCCAGCGCTGGTAGGCTTTTCGAAGAGGATCTAATAGGTTTGGGTTATAGCTTACCGCAGCCATTAATCCGCGTGCAGACGCAATAACCTTTGGATTTAAATTAACAGAGAGGAAGGCTTGTTTAAAATCTGTTCCGGATTCTATTTGCTTTTCGAAATCCTGATCGAAAAAACGGATAAGTCGTTGGACCAGAGCTGAAATTACGGCTTCTTTTGTGGGGAAGTGATAGAGCAACCCTCCCTTGCTTACCTTGGATACCTCGGCAATTCTGTCTAGGCTGAATTCGTTATAGCTCTGGGTTTCTAGAATGTATTCGGCCGCATCCAAGATGGCTTCTTTTTTACTGATTCTGCCCATGTCTCTCTACTTTAATCATCAATTGAGTCGTCGCACAACCCTCGTTTAAAAATAGGGGGGGGTAGAAGTGACCTATATGTGATTGATTATAAACCGTCCAGATGGTATAGTTTAGATATGTCATTCAGGAGTTTATTTAGGCGCTTTTTATGGTTATTTTCGTTGATATTAAGTTCTTATTCTTTTGGTGCCCAAAATAGTGTCGTGAGTTTCGACGATTTCAAGCGCTTGCGGAGTGATGGTAGTTTGCGTGCGAGATCACTCCGTTACGAAATGCAGGGCGCTGATCTAGAGCGAGAGCAAAAAAAATTAATGAGTACCCCCCAGTTTTTTTTGAGGCCCAGAATGTGCAGGATAGGTCTCCTACCCTAACTCCGGAATTTTCAGGTACAGAGAGAACAGGAAGCGAATACAAAGGGGGCGTACAAGCCCAGACTTCTGTGGGGTTAAAGCCCCGTATCTTTGGATTTCTTCAAGATCAGAAGCTGAAAAATGTTTCAGCGTTAACCGATCCTAATTTGAGCTTAGTCAGGCAAGGGGTTGGATTGGAGGCCGAGGTTTCTCTTTGGAAAAACGGTCTCGGTCGTGATTTTAGGCTTCAACAGCAGATTTTTGAGTCCACAAGTGAAATGAGGAAAGCGCAAGCTCGACAAAAGGAGTCCGAGTGGAAATTTCGTTTAGATGTTCTTTTTCTTGAAGCGGCTTTTTTGAAACAGGCAGTGGAGATTCAAAAAAACCTACTCCATCAGGGAGGCACTCTCATTGAGTGGGTTCGGCTTCAGGAAAAACGCCGCCTTCTTGAACCCGTACATATTGCCCAAGCTAATTCTGCCCAAGAAGCAAGAAAAATGACGTATGAGAATCTCTATATTGATCTGAGAGGGCATCTGAATGAAATTAACTCCGAGACTGGACTTGGTTTTACCTTGGATACGCCTTTTGAATCTATAGACAGTATCTTTGCTTCCAGTAAATCCGTGGCGCCTTTGGCCAGACAAAAAAAAACAATCAAAGCTTTAGAGCATCTCCTTTCAATTGAGCGTGCTCAAATTCGACTTTTAGACGAGGGATTTAAGCCTGATGTAACGATCAAGGCGCAGTTCCTAGAGTTTGCTCAGACAGGGCGACAGGACGATTCTCAAAGGTGTGGTTCTTTAGCAGCTTGTCGTTCATTAACGCTATCCCTAAATTTTTCTTTCCCGATTGGCGGACCTTTATGGAATCGGGATCTAGACTTAACTCAAGAAAGAATCAGGTCTTTAGAGACTCAAATGGATGCGGAAACAGTCGCATCACAAGGCGAATCTGTCCGATTATTCGAAGAAACACAAGGAATTCAGAGGAAAATTAACATCATTAATAATCTTGTGAATTCGAATCAGTCACGTTTGGATCGAGAGAAAGAGCGACAAAAAACCGGAAGAGCGACGACATTCGACTTGATCAGATCTCAAGAGGATTTGGCCCAAAGTCGCATAGATCTTCTCCATTTGAAAACTCAGTATTTAACGCTTCAGTCTCAAAATCAGTTATTTGAGGATATCCAATGAATTTGCCATTGATTTCAGTGAATCGACCGGTGTTTATTTCCTCTATCGTTATTTTTTTATTTTTTTCGGGAATTGTCTCGCTTTATAAGCTACCCGTTAGCCTGTTTCCTGATGCAGTGGTGCCCTATATTTCTGTGACAACGGTCTATCCAGGTGCAGGGCCAAATGAGGTGGAGTCCTCGATCTCAAGAAAGTTGGAAGACGAGCTTTCCTCTCTCGAAGGATTAAAAAAAATCAATACGATCTCCCAAGACGCTGTTTCGTTGATTTGGCTGGAATTCAATTCCGGGATATCCTTAGATTCGGCAGAACAAAGGGTGAGGGACAAGGTTGCTATGGCGCAGACCGGTTTCCCCAAAGATGTTAACCTGCCTTTAATAGAAAGATTTAGTCCCTCCCAACAGCCTATTGTCACTGTTTTTGCTTCATCGGATACCCAGTCTTTAATCGAATTGACCACTTGGAGCGATCGGGTGTTGAAACCCATGATCGCTCGAATTCCTAAAGTTGGAAAAGTTGAAATCGTTGGGGGGAGAAAGAGGCAAATCAATGTCGTTGCTGATCCTGATAAACTGTCGCGTTATCGCATTCCCTTATTGCAGGTTTCTGATTCTCTTTCCAAGGGAGGGGCTCATATCCCCGGAGGGAGTCTGTCTGTTGATGGACAAGAAATTGGAGTAAGGACTTTAGGTTTATATGATTCTTTAGAGAGGATTCGCGAAAAAATTGTATCCTTTGGAAACGGAGAATCTCCTATTCGCGTTAAAGATATTTCTGATGTCATCGACGCCAGTGAGAAACCTAAAACATCGGCTTCTTCAAATAAAAAAAATGGTTTGGTAATTCAAGTCTACAAACAGTCGGGTGCCAATTCGGTTCAAGTAGCTGACGATATAAAGCGTTTTTTAGAGAAGGAAAACACATTTTTCAAGCAAGAAAAAATCGATTTAAGACTTGTTAAGGACGGGGCTCGTTTGGTGCGGGAGAGTGTGTATGATGTATGGGAGAGTATTGTTATAGGATTTTTTTTAACATTCATTGTAGTTTTTATGTTTTTAGGATCACTACGCTCTACTTTAATCACAGGTTTTGCGATTCCTAATTCTCTATTAGGTTGTTTCCTTTTTATGTACTTTTTCGGATTTTCGGTGAATATCCTGACCCTCCTTGCTCTGTCGTTATGCGTCGGTCTGGTTGTTGACGATGCCATCGTTGTTCGGGAGAACATCTTTAAGAAAATCGAACAAGGTTTAGATGCGAAGCAAGCGGCTGTCATTGGAGCGAATGAGGTGGGTCTAGCTGTTTTGGCAACATCTGCTGCTGTTATCGCCATGTTTGGTCCTGTTGGTTTTTTAACAGGGGTTACAGGACAGTTTTTTAAAGAATTTGGACTGGTGATTTGTTTTGCGATGGTGATATCCGTTTTTGACGGAATGGCTGTGGCTCCGATGTTATCGGCCGTATGGAGTGAATCGCATCAGGTGTTTAAAGATAAGAAAAACTGGATTGATACTGCATTGAGAAAATTTCATCAGGCTCTGGATTTACTTCAAAAAAAATACCAAGTTCTACTTCTCTATGTTGTTCACCGTAAGGGCATGGTGATCACTTCCATTATTGGTGTGGCATCGGTTTTGTCGTGTTCAGTTTTATTTTTGCCATCAAGTTTTCTCCCGACCGATCAGTCATCAGATTTTTATGTGAGGGTACAACTTCCTGTGGGACAGAGCCTCAAGTCTACGGAAATTTTTACGGGTGCTGTAGAGGAAAAGATTAAGAGTCATCCCTCTGTTCTTGAAACTTTGGTTCTAGTGGGAAATTCCCAGCAAGAAACCCATAAAGCCGAAATCTACGTGAAGCTAAGACCTCAGAACGAAAGAAAGGGTTTTAGGCCAAGTCAGGTCAGGGAGATGCTTCAGCGGGATTTTGATTTGTGGAGAAATAATCCAGATAAGGCTATTTTTAACGCAGAAATAC
>JAIXVT010000054.1 GCA_027482725.1 Pseudomonadota bacterium
ACTGGGCCGCAACGGCCCCATCACAATCAAACAATCCGGGGGCGTTCAATCCGGGGTTACCGGCGATTGCGCAAGGGACTGTACCCAACAACATCACCATTATCGCAACAACAGAAACAGTAAATCTTTTCATAACATATCCAAAAACAGATTCGTTTGTACCCCCGAGCCTAAGGATTATTGTTTTTTTGTAAAGATCCAACGCATAGGCTGTCTTTTTTTAAATTATTTAGGTTTTATAAAACCAAAATCTAGCGCGAATCACTTTGGGCCTAACGCTTTCTTAATAGTTATTTATTAAGCCTCCATTTAAAATCATTAACGGTGCGCAACAGAGCGATTCTTCGAATATCTTGTTTGAAATCCAGACTAAGCTTCGTTAGTTCGTATTGCCTGAAAGCGATCTACACGGTCCTTATTTGTTTTCTTTTTATAGGCTTGCCCGCCGTTTCGGATCCAGAAATTAATCAAATATTTTCTGAAGTTCTCGATCTTGAGACCAAATACTTATCCGTTATTCCAGACATACAAATTTCGATCGGACAATCGCGCATCACTGAACTTGACGGACTCTTAAAAAGAAGCCAGAACGCTACGAATCCTATTGAGAAATTCAGCTCGCTGACACTAGCTCGTTCATTGATGCTAGATAAATACCAAGAACTTAAAAAATCAGGCTGGCAGGGAACCGAGCTTGCAGCCAAATTAGGGGAAATCATATTCAGAGCGCGCGCGGTGAGGGGCATCAAAATCCATGAAATTAGCTTATCTCATTGGACTAACGAATTGAGTCATTTTGGGGATGTTGAACCCAACAATCTCACAGATCCTGCCACAGGCGAAAAAGTAGTCATTCTGAGAATTCGACACAAAAGTGGCATCATTTTTTTTAGTCTTCCTTATCCCTCACTAACCCTAGGCGGTCACTTCAAGCAATTAGCAGCAAGAACCAACCTAGAAGCCGGAGGGCACGGAAAACATGCTGTTTTTTATGTGAAAGGACCCGAGATAGGCGAACACACGAAATCTTACGAACTGATACTCAAAGAGAGGGGGAGTTCAAATTTTGAAAACCTTAGGAAAAACTACTGGAACGCAAAATACGTTCCCCCTACGAAAAGTGCCGCCCTACTTACCCTTACCCTAGACATGCCTCTTCAAGTAGCCTTATTCGCCCTGACTCAACTTAGCGCACGCGAGCTTGGCATCATTAATGAAATTAATACCAACGCACTAGGACTTACTGCAGGGTGGGCCACAGTATTTGGGCTTTGGGGACAATTTTACAATAACATCACTTCTCCTGCTGATCCTGCAAATCCTAAAGATAGGTTGTATGCAAATCTAAAGAGAATGGCGATTGGTTCTCTCTCATTTAACATCGCGCTAGATTACCTATCATCAATTCCAACGCTAAACGGAGGTATGGCGAAACCTCATCTTCTTTGGGTGCAGTCAGACTTTGCTCAAGAATCCACACTAAACCGTGTTCTACTACGATGGCTTGAGCGTTTGGTAAATACCTTCATCAATACCTATTCCAAATCTGGCTTCAAAGTAGCATCTGACGTTGCCGAGTCTACGGGTATTTCTCGTGGAGATGTCAACTATCTCGGATCAAGTGTAAACAAATCTCAGCTCGCTAGAATCGGTACAGCGTTGCCACCAAATCTAATGAAAGCATTAGACATTCTAAACGGGAGCGCACAGATTGATCTATCCAACCCGGACTTTAAACTCCTCTATAAAGTAATCTTTATAACAAGCGCTTTGTGGTCACACCGGGTGGGAGAGTATGCTTCCTTTCTTTTAAAATATGATCGAATGAAGGAACTTAGAAACGCTCGGCCCGAGCGAGCATTATGGCGCTGGATCAAAAAAACATCCCAAACAATAAAAAACCACATTACTGTTACTAGCAAACTCCCCACCCCATCAAGATCGGTCCAATGCTCCCAATATCTCGAGGCAAATTCCGAAACGATAGAGAAACTTAAAGGTCTTGAAGACGCCCAGACAGGCATCATTCATATCGATATTAAAAACTAGCTTCAACTACAAAAAGGCTACAAATCGAGAAATCTAAACCATTTCGACCTCCCCCCTACTTTTCACCCAAAATTTTCTTTGCGTAGCCAGGCTTGGTGGTCTGGCGGGACCGGGCAATCGCAAGAGCCTCGTCGGGTACAGATTCGGTAACGGTGGAGCCGCTCGCCACATAAGCCCCACGGCCTATCGTAACCGGAGCAATGACTTGGCAGTCGCTCCCAATAAAGGCGTCATCTAAAATTGTTGTTCTATGTTTGCGAGAGCCATTCACGGTACGTCCATCAAAATTGCACGTCACAAAGCCGCAACCAATGTTGACGTTTTTCCCTACGGTCGCATCCCCCAAGTAGCTCAGATGCGCCACCGAAGTCTTTTCCCCGATGGTGGTATTTTTCAGTTCCACAAAATTTCCGATTTTTGCTTTGGACCCCACATCCGATTTCGGACGCAGATGCGCGTAAGGACCCACCGTTGCTCCGGCACCGATGATGGACAACTCGCCCACCGTTCCGGTTTTGATTTCCGCACCATTCCTCACAATCACGTCCTGCAAAACCACACCCGCGCCGATTTTTGTTCCGCGTTCAATTACCGTTGCCCCCTTAAGCACGACATTCGGGCCAATTTCCACATCCGGTTCTATGGCTACCGTAGGCTCGATCAACACCCTGCGAATATCCGCAAAACGGACACCATTCATGGCGTACTGTCTGATAATGGCTTCGTTTAGGGTTTGTGAAGCCAGTGCCAGTTCGTAAGGATTGTTGAC
>JAIXVT010000308.1 GCA_027482725.1 Pseudomonadota bacterium
TAGGGACTATATCTCGAAACCCGACATTCAAGTTGCGATCGACGAGATCCAAAGACTCCCCATGCTCATGAACGAAATCCACCACCTGATGGAGAGCACCTCAGCCAGATTTATCCTCACAGGGAGTAGTGCTCGAAAACTCTCACGAACCTTTACTTCACTCATGGCGGGACGCCTTAAGGTGATGAAAATCCATCCGTTCGTTTCTCGTGAAATTCCCGGGTTTGATCTCATGCGAGTTCTCCAGTTTGGAACACTCCCGCCCGCCTACCTTGCGGATGACCCTTGGGACGAGCTCCGAGATTACACGGGCGCCTACCTGCGCGAAGAAATTCAAGCCGAAGCCTACGTGCGGCGAATTGAAAACTTTTCTCGATTTTTAGATTTTGCCGCGCAGAGAAACAGCAAACTCCTCAATTATGAAGCCATTGGACGCGATGCACAGGTCCCGGCACGGACCATACGAGAATATTATGCGCTACTTGAAGACACCTTGATCGGCAATCAGGTGCACCCCATACACTCCACGTCCAAACGGAAATGTGTTTCGGCCGGAAAATTCTATTTTTTTGATCTCGGTGTCCTTAATGCAATCCAACACCAAAAATCGATATCCGATAAAGCGCCTGTTTTTGGGGAGCTCTTTGAAACATTTATTTACCTTGAGCTTAAGGCCTACCGAGACCTTTTTGCTTTAGATTCAAAAATTGAATTCTGGAGAATAGACGATGAAGGAGAAATCGATTTTATCTTGGACCAAACGGTGGGAATTGAGGTGAAATCCACAGAACACGTCCACCTGAAACACCTGAAAGGTTTTGAGCGATATGATTCAACCACTCTGGGTTCGGACCGACTTCGACGCAAGATTATTGTTTCGCGAGACCCTGTGCGCCGAATGGTGAACGGCGTGGAATACTTTCCAATCCACGACTTTCTAGTTGAGCTTTGGTCTGGGGGAATATTCCCCACAACCTGAGACCGATCAGGGTGGACGCGTCTATGGCGGGAATCATCAAAGACTTGAGGTGCAGCTGCGCCCAGCTTTTCTAGCGTGATATTTACGGATGTTTTCGGGTTGGATTAAATGCACTGACCCGTTGATGGATTATATCCAAGCTGTGAATTGTTCGGACACATCTGCAAGCACACCATCCCGCCGGCTTGTTGTGGGACTCCCCACATGCCGTTTTGCATCGGACGCATGACCATACCGGGTCCACATTGATTAAACCCTTGACCCCAACCGTTTTGATTCCAGCCCTGGCCCCAACCATTCATCCCGTTATTGAACTGGTTGAACTGGCTTTGACATTGGCCGTTCATAAACACGGTGCCTTGCGGACACTGGTTTTGATTTCCACAAGCAGACAGTCCGAAGACCACCGCGACTAATCCCAAAAATTTTACGATTCCTGTTTTCATAAATCCCTCCCGAGGATCAAAAAAAACCTACTGGTTACACTCGACGGCTACACCGTTAGCAAAGCAACGTTGAATACCCACGCCGCTAAAATTATAGGTCGAATTCCCACCGCAACCGATCAAGTTAGCAAATGAAGTTCGGCCTTGAATGATGAATTGGCCTGGAGCCGATGCACGTGCGCACCCTTGTACCGGCACACCGTTTAAAGTTGCACTAGAAACGTAAATAAAACCCCAAGGCTGCCCGGTCTGAAACAATCCTCTTAAATAATTACAAGAACGTGAGGCACCGATTTGCATGCCATTCACACAAGCGCGCTCCCCTTGGGACACATTCCGCGAAATGGTGATGTTTCCATTTCCGTCCTCGGACACGGAAGAGTTCAGACTGTTCAATGTTTCGGAAGTCACTCCATTCCCTGTTGTCCCGGGATTGGTTTGCCAGCCGTTATTCCAACCCCCGTTGTTCCAGCCATTATTCCAACCGGTTTGATTAAAACCAACCACACCATTGTTTGGGTTGGTATTGTTTCCGCACCCCGACAAAAAGGCGGTTACAAAACCGAAAAAACCTAGAACTACAAAACTTCGAGCAAGAATACGCTTTGTCATAAAACCTCTAAAACTTTGATGTCATTATACAAAATGTATTTAAAAAATCAAGCAAAAAAGTCAGGTGCTCGTGCCTCTCAGCAAATTTTAGCGGGAATTTGCCGGAATATAGCCCGGTAACCCGGCTGCGCCCGTAGAATGGGCCAATCTTAGGGCAATTGTTAACGCTTTTTCATAATCCTCAGTGGAGGCCCCGGGCGCCAAAAACGAAAGCTCGGGCTGCCCTCGTAAATAATCCCCCCAAATGAACTCTTGAAACAGAACGTTTCGGTCTTTAAAAAAGCCCTTTTTACGCTGCACAAAATCTGCAAGTGTCCGATAAGGATCGTCCGGGAGCAGGTCGATGCGCACGGGCAAATCGTAGAAATCGCGGGGTTGCCCATGTTCGTCAACTAAACGTACTTTGCTCTGATCGGCCATATTTTGCGCAAAATCATCGTGGCTCAGGTGCGACCAATCCTCAATCACCCGCACCCAGATCTGATCGTGTCCTGCTTGAATCAAGGCAAAACTCAAGTGATGCCCATCCACCAAATAAGCGCGATTCTCCGGCCCCAAAATCACCGAAACCGGCCGGTTTTCGAGATAAGCCATGCGATCTTCTTTATTAAAATTTTTTAATTTATCAATTTTAACTTGGGCAACCTTAGCCCCCACCGCAAACTGACCGGGGAACAAGGCGTAAACGGACACCTTTTCTACCGAGCCCTGCTCCAGCAATTTCCCACAAATCTCAACTTTCGCAAAACTGAGCGGAGCAAAAGCCAAACACACCAAGGATACATCTAAGAAAAAAACTAAAAACTTCATGACTCGCTGAGGTTACCACACTCACCACTCAAGTTCAGCGATATCAAATCCGCGAATCATGACGATAAATCTGCTCGACATCGATATGCGAAAACCGTTGATGTTTAAGCTTCATTTGCGCCAACTGCAAAATAAATTTAATATGCCGCGCGCGTTCTTGATGCCGGATTTTTTTTATTTCACCCAAAATAAACGATTTCATTTCGACAGGATGAAAACAAAATCCTTGGGTAAAATGCCATGCGCCCTGATGCTTAAAAATTCGACCCTCAAAAATGTCCCCCGGGGCGAAGGCCTGCGCTAAACGCGGGTCTTTGACGACCATTTTCTTTTTGGAAAACAAATCCTGCACCACGATATCTCTGGAAAACCACTTAAACCGCACCACACGGAAAAGGGTGTGAATAGACTGGCTCAGGTCATGAAAAACTTGGGCCTGCGCATCGGTCATCCGATCTGCTTGTTCCCGCTGGTACACCCGAATAGGCGGTAAATCCGCTCCAGGTAAATCGCGATCAAACAAATACCAATCCATA
>JAIXVT010000108.1 GCA_027482725.1 Pseudomonadota bacterium
CCAGTCCAACTACGTCTTTCTTGTGGTTGAGCACCGGTAGGAGGCAGGACATGAGACTGGGCAATGGGTTGAGAGTTATTGGTTTTACGGTTTTTTTTAGCTTTTCCGGTTTTGGCGCTCTGGCACAGGATCAAGATAGTGGGCCAGATAGTGGCTTAGAACAAGGAACTCAAAAAATAAATCAATTTGCAGAAACTCTGAAAAACAGGATTAGTGCAGAGCTTGTCAAAAGTGAAAAGCGTAACTTGGGCAGGGCGATTCGCGACTCTGTGCAAAGTTCGGGTATTAATTTAGCTGATATTGAAGCTTATATCAAAGCATGGGGAGCGCTTTCGATTCCAGCCGATGGGACACGATATCAAATTGAGCATCTAAATCTTCGATTAAAGCGTTCGTTTGTCTATTCAATAACATTTGTTCAATCAGACGATGCTCGACTTATCGAAGCGGTACGTACCTTTGCGGGTATTAGGAATCCCACACCGGAAAGCCTTTTGCAATTGAAAGCAGATATTCCTCAATCGGCGAAAACGCCCGAAGGATCCGTAGTACTTCGAGTGTCTGAACAGGAATACAGCGAACTTTACGAACGATTGAGAACTACCGGCATAAAGTTTGAGCTTGATTCTAGCTTCGCTAAAGGCACGCGTGAAATTTTGCCGAGAATGGATCGACCCACTTCGGGTAGGGAGAAATGGCATCAAAAATGGTTGTTAGCAAGATCGGTGCTTGTGCCAGGTGTAGCCTTGGGTGCTGGAATTGCCGGGGGTGCCCTTGATAACAATTTACTCGCAGGAATCGTATCGGGGGGCGTTGCTGCGGGGCTTGAACTTCAGTTTTCGTACTTCAACACGTGGTGGAACGACCATGTGTGGAGCAGGTATGGGTTTAAAGCGCTCGTAGCAGCGAATATTTTATACCCTTTGACGGTTAAGCTCTCGGTTGTGGCTTCTGAGTATTTTGCAGGACGCGCCCCAGATGTGGATTGGGAAATGTTTATTGCAAGCACCGCTTTTGGTGGTGCGGCATTTATTGCTTCCGTAGGCGCATTGCAGGTTGCGAACGCTGAACTCAAAGCTCGGGGCGTTTTGGGAGAAACTCAGAGATTCGTTCGCGAAACCCTAGCGTCTTTACAGGGTAACGCGGGCCGAGTGGTGGGATTGACATTAGTTTCTGGGTCCACCGCTG
The DNA here is from genome assembly GCA_027482725.1 of Pseudomonadota bacterium. GTDB lineage: Bacteria > Bdellovibrionota > UBA1018 > UBA1018 > CAIMNF01 > JAIXVT01. The sequence goes on from JAIXVT010000108.1 coordinate 1,189, forward strand.
TGGCAACCACATTTTTTGATGTGTTTAACCCTCACTTTTGGGCGCCGGCAACGTGGATCGGGCTCGGGATTCAGGCAACTATCCTTTCGACTCAGACCTTGCCGGCGTGGGCAACGCTTTGGAGTGAAAAGGATTTCGACGCAAGGACAAAGGCGCTGATTATGGGGAGTGTAAAATCGTCTTGGTCTACCCGATTTTACATCAGATGGAAAAATAAAGTATCGTCTTGTTTGCACGCCTTAGAAGGCAAGCTGAAGATTTGATCGGGTGTTACCCATATTATTTGAGCACAAATCTTGCTTCGATTTACGGGCTTGTTCATAATAGGCCTAGCAAGAAAGCGTGATGTGTTCATGACCGATCTTTTAGCATCTCTCAATTCCCCTCAGCAAGAAGCGGTAACCACCACCGAAGGCCCGTTGTTGGTGCTTGCCGGTGCAGGGTCCGGGAAAACAAAAATGCTCACTTCGCGCATTGCTTACCTGATCCAGACGGGTCGTGCGCGGGCCCATGAAATCTTGGCCGTGACATTTACCAATAAAGCTGCGCGGGAAATGCGGGAGCGAGTGGTCCGAATTTTGGACGGCACGGGCTTTGCGCCTTACGATATGGGGACGTTTCATTCGATCTGTGCAAAAATTTTGCGGAAAGAAGCGGCGTATCTTCCGTTTACTAAACCCTTTGTGATCTATGATGATTCGGATCAGCACACGTTGATCAAGTCCATCGTCAAAGCCAAAAATTGGGATGAAAAGTTGTATTCGCCCAAAGCGTTTCAGTACGCCATCAACCGATTAAAGTGTGACGCGCGCGAGCCTGGAGACCCTTTCGCCCAAGTCAGTCGGATGATTGAGCGCAAGTTTCCTGAGCTTTGGGAGGCGTATCATCGAGCGATGATTGATAATAACGCCATTGATTTTGGTGAAATGATCACCATGACCTACCGCTTGTTGCGTGATCACGAAGACGTTCGAGCGTTTTATCAGCGTCGGTACAAATATATTTTGGTGGATGAATACCAAGATACCAACCGTGCGCAGTATTTGCTGCTCAGTCACTTGGCTAAGCCGGAATTTGGGGGCAGGGGCAACATCTGCGTAGTCGGAGATGAAGACCAATCGATTTACGGTTGGCGCGGTGCCGACATTAAAAACATTTTGGATTTCGAAAAAGACTACCCGTCGGCCAAAGTCGTCAAGCTTGAGCAAAACTATCGCTCGACACAGACCATTGTGAACGCCGCATCTCATGTTATTGCCAATAACTTGGAGCGAAAGAATAAAACCCTCTACAGTCGGGAATCGATTGGTGATCCCATCATCAGGCTCCAGTGTCCGGACGACCGTTTTGAAGCCGAACAGGTGGTGAAAGAAATTCAGGCTCAGTTGGCAGAGCACCACGATCTATCTTTTCACGATTTCGCAATTCTTTATCGCACGCATGCTCAGTCACGATTGTTCGAGGAGTTTTTACGTCAGGCCAAACTCCCTTACAAGATTGTCGGGGGCTTGCGGTTCTTTGATCGTAAAGAAATTAAAGACGTGATGGCGTATCTCAAGTTAGTCCTCAATCCGGACGATTCGGTGTCTTTCCGGCGCATTATCAATGTGCCCGCCCGCGGAATTGGGAAGACTACGTTGGATAAATTGGAGGCGGCTTGGGGACAAAAAGGATCGCTCTGGACATTTTTTTGTAAAGAGATGGATCAGCCCACATTGTTTGCCGGGAAAACGCTAAAAAAATTGCAGCAATTCCGAGATATGATCGAACGCTGGATGACCGAAGTCGCAGTGATGTCGGTGGTCGACCTTTATCACAAGATCATTGATGAGACGAACTACATCGGGGATCTGAGAAACGAAGGATCGGACGAATCTCATGAGCGTATCGAAAACTTAGAGGAATTTAATACCGTTATCCTGGAGTTCGAAGAGCGCACTGAAGATCCTGTGGGAAAACTGACTGATTTTTTGGAGAGTGTATCCCTTGCGGATGCGCCCGAGACGGATGGGCAGCAATCCTCTATCCAGCTGATGACGTTTCATGGTTGCAAGGGTCTTGAATTCCCAATGGTGTTCATGGTGGGGTGCGAGGAGGGGTTGTTTCCCTCCGTAAAAGGAGACGATGACCGCGTGATTGAGCGTGAGTTAGAAGAAGAGCGTCGCCTCTGTTACGTTGGGATGACCCGCGCCCGCAGATTGCTGTACATGTCGCATGCCGCGTTTCGGCGGGTGTGGGGAAATATGCTGTATCAATATCCCGCCCGGTTTTTTAACGAGATTCCGGCGAATCTGGTTCAGGTGCGGGATCATGGTCGGGAGTATTCCACGGATCGCGTCCGATCGATTTGAGGGGCGGGGTTTTTTTGATGAGAAGAATTGAAGTAATCATTAGTGTGTTTTTTTGGTTTCTTTTTCTACGAAGTCTTTATAGAGAACATCCGTTTTTCTTGGTTCTTCTGGTTTTTTCTTTAGTTTCGATTTTGCTTTACGTGTTGAGGTGCCCACATGGGAAACTTAATGGAAAAAATGGGCGTTGTAAGGATTGCAAATTCGAAAAATTGATGTCGGAGTGGAAGATAAAAGAAAAAGAACGCCTGAATCTAATAAG
>JAIXVT010000277.1 GCA_027482725.1 Pseudomonadota bacterium
CGCGAATCTCCGCATCTTTTACCGCTGTTCTGATCGCTTCTACCGTTGACTCGATGTTAATGACTACGCCTTTTCGAATCCCGTTGGAAGGCGCGGAGCCAATAGCAATAACATCAATTGCTGGCTCATGAGAACCTGGGGAGGAAGGAACAACCTCTCCGACGATGCAGCACACTTTGGTTGTCCCGATATCGAGACCGATTACAAAATCTTTTTTTGACATGGTGGTTGCCCCTCCTATGGGCGGCCAGCGTCAGACGACTCAGCGCAAACCGTGATTAAAACGGGATAGCTTAACTACGAATCCAAGAAGTCTTTCGTCTGAGAGGTCATAAACCCCTCACCTTTCAAAAATTTTACGGAGACACCGAAAGTTTGACAATAATTTTTTTCCCATCACTAGCCCAAATTCGCAGTGGATTGAGCCTTTTTTCAGCCAAATAAGCCAGTGTTTTGACAAGACGACCCACTGCCAGTTTTTTGGCCTCCGCTAAATTGGGCCCAAGAAGCAAAGAAACCCGCAATGGTGAGCGAATCCGCACCTCAACTCCATAGTCAGATTCATTCACCGAAAAGTCGGTAATTTGTAAATTTTTTAACTGCGCTTGGGTATTCCAGAATCGTAAAAAACCCACCATGTCATCCACCGAAGCGCCCTGCATTTGGATCTGGGGCAAAAGAAACGGATAGGGAATACCCCCGTCGCGGAAAAGTTCCCCCGATTCTTCGACCCATAGCCGAACCCCCTCGGGGGTGTTCCACCATGCCACAGGATTACGCTCGATGATTCGTACCCTTAAGGTATCTGGAAACTCCTTTTGAACCACGACGCCTTTCACCCATGGATTTCTTAAAAGCTCTTGCTTGAGTGGCTCTAAAGAAAGAGAAAACAAAGATTGACCCTGAACGTAGCGCTCCGCAATCTGGCCGATGGTTTCAAAATTTACCGGATAGTGATGGGAGGGCGGGTCAATCTCGAGTTTGGCGACCCGGAAACGGTCGGAACGAACCGCTGAGAAAATGCCCCAAGCGACACCCAAAAAAACTGCCGTAGAAATGAAGATCCGTAATCGTATTGAGTTCACGATCCCCCCGTTAATCCCAGTTTACGCTGTTCCTTTTGATCCGTATACTTGCCCGAGCATGATCATTTCACTTTCAAGGTCACCCTACGTTATTTTTGTCTTTCTTGGTACGCTTCTCGGCTGTACAGGAAAATCGGTTAAACCTTCTGAAGAACACCAGAACAAAACTTTTCTTGCTACCGGGATCACGGCAACCCTCACCAAACTCCCTAACGGAATACGAATCGTAACGATTCCCAGAGCCAAATCCACGACAATTTCTTATCAAACCTTTTTTAATGTCGGATCGAAAAACGAAATCCATCTTAAAACAGGGCTTGCTCATTTTTTTGAACACATGATGTTTAAAGGAACGCGCCTTGTCCCTGAAGGGGAATTCGATCGCCAATTGGAAGCCGTAGGATCTCCAGGATCTAATGCCTACACCACTCAAGACATGACAGTTTATGTACAGGAAATCCCGGCGACACTTGATGCAATAAAAAGAGTAATCGAACTTGAAGCAGATAGACTTCAAAATCTCGTTATTGACAAAACATCTTTTGAAACCGAGCGAGAAGTCGTAAAAAATGAACGCAGATTTCGAGATGAAAACAGTGTGGATGGAAAACTTTATCAACGCTTATTCGAGCTTTCCTATCAGACCCACCCCTATCGCTGGCCTGTCATCGGCTACGAAATGGATCTCAATATGATGAGCCATCAAGATGCAACCCAGTTTTATAAGCACTATTACAGACCGGATCGAGCAATAATCGTCGTCGTAGGCAAATTCGACGAATCCCAAATCATCCCCATACTTCGGGAAAGATATGAAAGCATTCCAAACGATGAACCCGAAATCCCAGCGTATGCGAAAAATATAATTTCTCGAGACCCGCCGTCAGACCGGGAAAAGCGGGATATTCTTTGGCTAGAAACTCAAAATCAAAAACTGGCAATTGCATTCAAAATTCCTGAGCTTAGTCATGCGGATAGTCCGACACTTGAAGTTCTACAGGCGGTTCTAAGTGATGGAAAGAACAGCCGTCTAAAAAAAGCGCTCATTCACACCGGTTTAGCAACTGAAGTATCTACCGGTTCTTTTGGGCTTCAGGATCCCGGGCTTTTTTCGATCATCGTCGAAACCCCACTTGGAGCGTCCTTGGGAAAAATAGAAAAAATCATCTATCAAGAACTGGAACGCATAAAACTCATTGGGGTACCGGAGCAGGAAATTGAACGGGCAAAGAACCTCATCGACCTTCAGTTCTATCAAAAAATCAGCTTGGACCATGGCCTTTCCGAGTTTGTCGGATCAAGTCTGACCCTACTGGGAAACGTTAACTCCGGACTAAAACAAAGAGACCAAATCCGTGAAGTCAAAAAAGAAGATCTCCAAAGGCTCATGAAAACCTATTTTCATGGAAAAAACAGATCTGTAGTTTGGGTAAAGAAAAGGAACACTCCATGACTATCAAGAAAAATTTACTCTTGATCTCCTGCTTGCTTTTTAGTTCTTCTGTATTCGCCTATCAAATCGCAATCGAAAAAGATTCCTCACTTCCCATTCTGAAGTTATCTTTAGCTTTCCCCGGAGGGAGTCAACTCGATCACCCAGACACTCAGGGACTGCACGGCCTTACCCTACACTCCCTTTTACGAGGGACCCGCTCCCTGTCCCGATCCGAACTTGATGAGCGCTTGGACCAACTTGGCGCAAAGATCACTATTGATATCAAAACCGAAGTAACCACTCTAGATGTGATCGTCCTTTCCAAAAATCTCAATCCGTTACTTGATCTGGTCCACAGTTTGATTTTTGAACCACGCTTTGACCCAACAGAGATCGAATTGATTCGAGCAGATGCCTTAGCCGCACTCCAAGAACAAAAAAATTCAGATGCTGCGCTTGCTAAAGTTTTTTTTGACCGAATTTTTTTTGGCTCGCACCCCTACGGACGCCAAAACTTGGGGACAACCTCTAGCCTAAAAAAAATTACACGAGAGCAATTCATCCGTTGGCATCAACAATGGACCCTCCACCATTTGAATCCTTTTATCTTAGCTACGGGCGACATA
>JAIXVT010000265.1 GCA_027482725.1 Pseudomonadota bacterium
CAGCAGCCTGCGCCTGCTGGGACTGGCGGCATCGCCAAGCCCCGGTAAACTGGCCCAAATCCTGCATTTAATGGTGCCATGAATCAACAAAGCTGCTGTGGATCGAAACATGCTCTCAAAATAGGTCTGAAATCCGGACAAGTGATTAAAAAAGGGAGCTTCCCTCGTAAGGGTAAGAAGCGCGGAGTGCCACGGTATTATTGTAAGCCCTGCCGGCGTCATTTCTCTTTGGCCACGCTTTTGTGGACGTACTATCAAAAGAAACGCCACATTAATTCCACAGTGCGACGACTTCTTTTATCCAATATGAGTTTGAGTCGGACGGCAGCTTTGGTCGGAGTAAACCTAAAAACGATAGAGCTACGCGTTCAACAACTGGGTACAATGTGCCAAAAGCGCAATGCTGAATGCATTGAAAAAGCGTTTAAAGGGAAACGTGCTACTCATGTGCAGTTTGACGAAGCGGAGACGTTTGAAAAAACAAAACTTTTACCGTTGAGCCTCCCCGTTGTAGTGAGCAATCAGCGTTTAATTTTAGGTTTTGACGTGTGCTCAATGCCACCACATCCGGTATACAAAGACCGTTCGGAGGCAAAATACGGCGTTTTACCCGATGATCGGATAAAGTCTCTTCGTAAATTGTTGTTAAGCCTCAAGTCGTGGATTGGCGACTTTGCCGAGATTAAATCAGACGAATGCCCCCGGTATCCATGGACGGTAAAACAGGTTTTTCCGGGAGCGACCCACAAAACATACTACGCGAGGCGCGCTAAGCCTCACGGCCTAGGCGAGCTTAAGGTCGGGGCATTTGATCCGCTATTCGCGATCAATCACACGCTGGCCAAGTTGCGGGCCAACGTCAGTCGGCTGAACCGCAGGACGTGGAACACCACCAAGCGGAGAGATCGGCTGATGAGTCACTTGTGGATCTTTATCGAATCCCACAACCGATACATCCTGAGGGGACTGCGGCGCGAGGGCCTGCCCCTGGATGTGGCCTGATGGGGGCCCGTCAAGCGCAGGCTTCTGGCGGGTTTTTGGGGAGGGCCTCCCCACGCCGTGCCCCCCCTTATCGCTCGCGATTTTCGAGTTTGTTATTCGACAGGGCTTTTAGGTGTGCTCTTTGGATCAAGCACGCCTGCCCAAAACGAAAAAAATTGAAAAATTCGGCCCAAAGAATAGTCTGATTTCCGTCCTTGAGTATGACCCAAAGAGAGAGGCAAAATAAAGCATGCCTCTACAGTTCCCCGAATATATCGAAAAACTCAAACCGTATGTTGCCGGTAAACCCATAGACGAAACCAAGCGCGAACTCGGCTTAACTCACGTGATCAAACTTGCGTCTAACGAAAACCCCTTAGGGCCGTCGCCTAGGGCGGTTAAGGCGATGAGCAATGGGATGAAAACGCTAGCCCTTTACCCTGATCCTGCCGGTTATGAGCTTCGGAACAAACTCAAGAAAAGAGAAAAAGTTGAATTCGACAATATTGTCTTGGGCAACGGTTCTAACGAAATCATGGAGCTCATTTTAAAGTCTTACACTCAGCCCGGTGATTTTATGGTGGCAGGTTCGGGGGTCTTTGCAGCTTTCCCGATTTCTGCTCGCATTCAAGGGGTGGAGACTTTATTTGCACCTCCCCAATTGGACATGAGTTTTAACTTGGAAGCGATGCTTGATCTTGTAAAAAAAAACACGCGAGTACGAGTTGTTGCGCTCCCGAATCCTAATAATCCGACGGGGGTAGCGGTCAGCGACGATGACTTAGATAAATTTCTCCAAGAGGTTGAGCGTGTCCGAGACGGTAGCGTTCATGTGATTTTAGACTATGCTTACTATGAATTTGTCGATCCTAGAAAAATTAAAAACCCAATTCATTGGTTCAAGAAATTCAGTAACGTTTCTGTTTTGAAAACATTTTCAAAAATCTTTGGACTCGGTGGGCTGAGGATAGGTTACGGGGTACTTCCTGCCGAGCTTGCCGCGCGCGCTCAAAAAGTACGAATGCCTTTTAACGTTTCCACTCTTGGTCTGATCGGAGCAAGTGCCGCATTAGATGATCATTTGTTTGTAAAAAAAACGCTTCAACTTAATCGCGAGCAAATGAAAGTCATGTCCAAGTTTTACCAAAGTCGTGGCATCCCCCAACTTCCATCGCAAGGAAACTTTATTTTGATTCATACGCAAAAAGGCGTCGGAATGTGGGGACAGCAGTTGTTCGAACACGCTTTGAGGCAAGGGGTGATCACCCGTCCAGTGGCTAACTATGGATTACCGGAGTGGTTGCGGGTATCCCTCGGAAAGCCATCTGAAAATAAAGTATGGATGAAGGTAATCGACGAGGTCCTCAAGCAGCAACGGGGCAAGCAGGTAAGCAAGTCATGAGTGATTCCTCTTTTTTTGTAATTGCCGTGGACGGTCCCGCCGGAACAGGAAAAAGCACGGTGACCAAGCGTTTAGCAAAAGCGCTCCAGTTGGTCCACGTGGACACCGGGGCGTTATATCGGGCCGTCGCTTTTTTGTGTTTTGAAGCCGGTTTTGATCTCAAATTTACTCCCACTCAGGAGTCCGCAATCACTGAGATCGCAAAAATGGCACGAATTGCCTTTAAAAATGTTCCTGATCGTAATCCGTCTTCTCGCGTTTATGTCAATGACCGGGATATCACGGCATTGATTCGGACTCCGGAAATGAGTCTTATGGCCTCTCGGGTTTCTGCTATTCCTCATGTTCGCGCCGCACTTTTGGATCTTCAACGCCGCCTTGGGAAGTCCCAACCGTCTATTTTGGAGGGACGTGACATTGGCACCGTTATTTTCCCCGAAGCCACACTGAAGTTTTTTCTCACCGCAAGCTTGGAAGAGCGCGCAAAGCGTCGCTTGGCCGAACTTGAGGCTCAGGGCGGAGATGTTCCTACTTTTGAAGAACTCAAGCAGCAAATCGCAGATCGGGATCATAGCGATTCCCATCGAGATACAGCGCCCCTAAAAAAAGCTGTAGATGCCATAGAAATCGATACGAGTCATTTGAACTTAGAGCAAGTCGTCGCACAAATGCTCGATCAGATTCGGCAAAGAACGGAAAGGGAGTAGATCCGATTGCGCGTTCTTCTCGTAAGATCAGATCGCTTGGGAGATTGTCTGTTGGCTACTCCTGCGCTACGTGTTGTGTTGGAACAGGATCCTAATATCTGGGTTACTTTTGCCGTGAATCCCGCGTGGATTCCTTTGCTTCAGTACAAAAGATTGGGGGGTGAACTCGGAAAGCGTGTCGAGGTTGTTGGTATTTCCGAGGCTCAAGATCTTGCTTCTTTTTTTAAGACGCGTTGGTTTGATGCGGCGGTGGTGCTCAATGATGATCCTCTCTGGATGCGCGCCATCCAACAGGCAAGGGTTGGGCGGAGAATTGGAAATTTGCGCACGTTGCGGTCTTTCTTTACCTATAACGAAGGAATCCGCCAGCGCCGGAGTCGATGTGAAAAACATGAAGCCGAATACAACATTGACCTTGTGACTCGGTTGACACGAAAGGCGTGGTCGGGGCCGGTACTTTCGTGGGTTGCTTACGATCAACAGTCTGCGCAAAAAAGAATTCATCAAAGACTTGCGGATCTTGGTATTCCCATGGGGTTTCATGTGCTTCACCCGGGGTCCCGTGGGTCAAGCCGGTATCTCAGTGAAAAAAAAATGATCGAATGGGTGGCTCGTCGCGTTCCTTATTCTTCAGTGATTTTGACCGCGGGTCCGGGTGAGCTTCTTTTGGCCG
>JAIXVT010000168.1 GCA_027482725.1 Pseudomonadota bacterium
CAGGTAAACCAAAAACTCGCCTATGATCGCTTAGACCAAATCAAAGCACACTCACTTGCAAAAAGCGGACTACGGATTGCACTGCTAAGAATTTCAGCGTTTCAACAGGTAAAAAAATTAATGAAAAATCTTACGGGAAGCAAGGGTGGGACATCGGGCGGTGTTCCGGGGATTCCAAAATCTGTGCTCGATAAAATTTGGTCAGAACCGGTCACTCTGCCATTTAGTGGCGACATCAGCGGCCTCCCCTTAAGCGTGAGAGATTCCATTAGCAAGTTTCGAAAAGACTCGGCAATGGAGGGCGTGCTTTACCTGTCCATTACCGCACAATCAGACAAATTAAATCTCAATTCTACGCTAACTCCTTTTGCGCCCCCGCCCCCGAATCCGCAGCCCCCCCCCAACCCATCTGCGGTTAACCCGCCTTCTACTAACCCACCGCCCCAGCAGGGGGATACTTCACCTCCTTTAGAACCTGCTGATTTTGATGTGGAAACGGCACGTCGACAACTGGTTCAGACGATTCAACAGTTATTGACCCAAAAATTCCAAGAGGACACGGCATTCCGAGATGCTTATCAAAATCTCCAGCCCCAAGATGTTGCAGACGACATTTTGGCGTGGTCGGATCTCATGTTTCAGTCCAATCGCGCCCAATCCCAAAGCATATCGTACAAAAAAGCCCCCTTTTACGACGTTTCAGAGCTTCGATACCTCCCCACTATTGACGATCGGATCTACCAACTTCTCTCCGGTAGATTTACAGCGGGAATTACCCAGGGAATAAATATAAACTCGATTAAAGACAGCGTTCTTCAAATGATGGTTCCTCAGATGACAAAAGAAGAACGTGAAGCGTTCTTTAAGTTCAGGGATGTTCCCCCTCCCGCAGATAATACGTTTAAGTCTGGAGATGATTTTTTTAAGTATATTTCCGAAAACGTTCAGGCCCTCAGAGGCTCTGAATCACAAATTAAAGAAATGAAAGAAAACTTGGTTAAACGCGGAATAAGGCTTGTCGTTGATGAGACTGATTTTTTGGTGCGGGTAGAGGCCAAAGTACGCCAAACCAAACGCACACTCTTAGCATGGGTATCATTGATTGAGGACAAGCGCCAAAATGCGGGACAAGGAACAGGTACCGGATCCGGCAGCACTTCTCCTCTCCCCTCAGCTACACAAGGATTTTCAGACCCCAACAATCCGGCGTCAAGGATCGAGCGGAGTAACTTAAAAATTACCCAGCTCAAATTTTTATGAAAAAATCAAATCGAGGGGATCATTTATGAGAATTCTTGGAATCGATCAGATCGGTTCAACCGTCTACGGAGTTGAAATTGAATCTTCTTTTGGAAGATTCGAAATCAAAAATACCATCGAAGCAACTTCGTATGCCGATTGCTTAAAGCAAACAGGACGCCCGCCCCAAAAAATTGTCATGGCACCTCCGTCTGAGATGACCACTTTTCGCAATCTCAACTTTTCAAGCCGGAGCAAAAAAACGATCTCACAAGCTATCGAATTCGAACTCGAAGACGAACTCCCTTTTGATATAGAGACGATTCAGTCCTCTTGGGTCATCATTCCCGATAAAACTGCAAAAAGCGCAGTGGTTCACACCTCGGTAGTTTCCAAGGAACCATTTTCTTTATGGCTTTCAGGAATACAATCCGAAGGCATTGACCCTGATGTCATCACGACCCATGCCTTTGGGGTAAGGTCATTGTTCTCCCGCCTGCCCGAACTCTCTGCTCAATCCCCACTCCTCATGTGTGTCCACGAGACAAAATCCGAATTTTTATTTTTTCATCAAGGAACCCCTATCATCATCAAGGAAATTCCGATCGGATACCAAGACCTCAGATCAGCGGTAGCCCAAACTTTAAACTCGACCCTCGAAGAATCTCAGCGAATTCTATCTGATATTGGTTTTACAGCGGTAGATGAAAGGGCTGCTCGTGTTGTGGCAGATTGCTTTGAACCTTGGATTCTGGAATTGAAGCAGGTTGAGCTAGCCGCAAGGGCTTCAACAAAACAAGCTCCAGGAAAAATATGGGTTACGGGATCAGCAGCGCTTATCCCGGGCTTTTTTCCGTACTTGAGTCAGTCACTTGGAACGGATGTCGAATTTTTTAAGCCTCTCCAACTGTTATCTAAAAATGGAACCAGTTATTCCGATCTCTCCGAGATTTTTTTTGAACGCCCTCTTGCACTTGCCATGGCGATCGTTCCAGCCGACAAATGTTCCGTACTAAATCTCAGATCTGGTTCGTTCTCTAAAGGAGGCCAATCCGACTCCACTTCGGTAATTGAACAACGGCTTCAGGAGTCCACGCCATTATTTTTTTTAGCACTCTTTATTTTCCTAGGTGTGAATTGGGTTGAAAAATCAGTCTACGAAAAAAAGGTTGAGATGCTTGAAGATAAATTAAAGTCCGCTACCCGGGGATACTTTAGAGGAGTCGGGGAAGGTACGATTAAATCTCTAATGAATAATCCCGAGAAACTGAGACGTACTGTAAAAGATGATCTTCAAAAGGAGCGTGATCTTGTGCGCCTGATGGCACCCAACCCCAATTCTCCGCCTAAAATACTCAAATCTATTTCTCAAAAACTCACCCGCGACCTTGTTTTGGAGCTAGAAGAGTTCGATACCAAAAACATCGGAACTTCTGGATACGTTGCGGGAGAACCTCAAGAGATTAAACTCAAAGTCAATGTGGACAATCCCCAGATTTTGGCCCGCGTTACAGAAGTCCTGACTCAAAACTTTTCATTGCAAGCCGGAAAAAGTACCGAAATTTTAAAAAACAAGCGCCCATCCTACCAAATCATTTATACGGGAACCCTTAAGTCCCCAGGTGGATCCAAATTATGAGTGCCCTTATCGAAAAAATAAAATCCCAAGAGTGGTATCAACAAATTCAGACGGGTTGGGAGCAACTCAGACCTGAGCAACGCCGGATTGTGACCTGGTCGACGATTTTTATAGGGCTGGGCGGAGGATCATTTTACGCCTATCAACAACATCAAATCGTTTCTCAACTTGAGTCAGAATTCCAAGAAAAAACCCAACTCATCTCTATCTTGGACCAAGGAAATGCGGAACTCCAAAAGTTACGTCAGGTCACAGGCGGAATCAACCCTGGGGGAGCACCTGATTTTAGAGGACTGCTTCAGTCTATGGCGAGCCAGCAAAATATTTTACCTGAATCCTTTACCTTTCTCGAAGACAATGCGCCGAAGACACATGGAGCGGTTCAGGAAATACCTATTAAAATTCAAATTGTAGACGTATCTCTACGATCCTTAATTCAGTGGTTGGGAATGGTAGAAACGCAACCCGCCCCTCTGAAAGTGCGCGGACTAAAAATCTCTAAAAACGCTCAATCCCAGTTGATTTCCGCCCAAATCTCGCTCACCGCATTTCAACCGCTTTCTGCACCCGAAAAGGCCAAGCCATGAACTCCGGTATAACGAAAAATCTAAAGCCTTTGATTCTTTTTTTGGGGGCACTGCTATTCTTTTCTTTTTTAAAAATTCCACAGGGGCCCGCACTTAACTATTTAATGGGCACTGTTCAAAAAAATCTCGATCCACTGGGAATTCTTATCCTCGATCAAGGAAAATCTCTTTCATATTTTTCGGGATTTGAAATTCGCCTCGATCATCCAACACTCGAGCTTTCGGACGGGACGCGTATCGAATGGGACGAAATTAAATTGAGGCCTGCGTGGTCTCTTGCCTTCAAAGGACTTGCCGGAATTCAAGTTCGTGCTTTTCAAGGTGCAGGAACCTTAGAGCTTATCGCTGGCGGGCGTGGGGATCAGATTCATTTAGACCTCAATCTCCAGCAAATCGATATTTCACGTTTAGGAATTTTTCAATACCTTGCACAACTCCGAGCAAAAGGATTTGCATCAGGCACGTTTAAGATCAAGGGTAAACTCGCCGATCCGAATTCCCTTCAAGGAGGAACAGACCTCAAGATAAAATCTTTAAGCACCGAGGCTCAAACGCTATTCGGTTTTGAGCTCCCAGATCTGCAAATTCAAGAGGCAGTTTTAGGAACCGAGATTTCCCAAGGAAAGTTAAATCTAAAAAACATTCAAGTTGGGCGCCCGGCTTCTCAAGACGACCTCATGATTACAATGACTGGAGGCATCACTCTGCAGCGTCATCTGAACTCTAGCCCGGTTAACGCACGACTCATCTTAGGACTCTCTGAAAAAATTAAATCTAAAATGAGTTTGCTTGATACTTTACTTGCACCGGCAAAACAAAGTGATGGTCGATACGCCTACCTTTTAACAGGATCCCTAGGTGCACCATTCCCGCAACCCGATCCTAAACAATGACCCCTTTGAACTGATTAGGGCCTGTTTTCAAAGTCGCGCCCAAATCATGATGGAAGCCATGGTCAACATGCCCATGAAG
>JAIXVT010000100.1 GCA_027482725.1 Pseudomonadota bacterium
AAAGATTTTGATAGTATTTCTGAAACCATAGAATCCCTGTGCTTTAAAACTTTGCAGAGCGCCGGCGACAATCCCACATTTTTCAACAAAGATCATGTCATGAATCTCTCTTGGTTTGCGGGAAAACGCTTTGCAGATCAAAAATGGCCGCGAATCAGGATTGAGTCACTTGCCTCGGTGAGTGAGGCGTTACACACGCTCCCTACGTTTCGATATTCCGAACTCTTTGTAGAAAGGGAAACCGAAAACGAGTCCCAGGTATTTTGGATTTTTCGGCCCGATGTCCAAGCGCGTGGACACCGGAGAGAGGAAATTGAGTTCTTTACCCAGGTCCATGAAGCCCTACTCCGTGGCTTTATTCATCGCCTTTTTTTTCCAAATCTCGTTCAAAGTGCCATTCGTCCGCTCGAAAAGACACTGGTCTTATCCCTCAATACCCGTCCCCTTTATCGACGGTGACTTTCTTCTTTAAGCCACCGGTAAATCGTGCGCTCCGTCACACCTAATTTTCTCGCTGCTTCGGCACGATCGCCGCCGGTCTGTTGCAACACGGACTCAAACATCAATGACTGCACCTCGTTTAAGGTCTTGCCATAAAAATCCTTTAATAAAGGAGTCTGGCTCCCTAAAAAAACAGGGAAATCGTCTTGATTAATGGTCTCTCCTTGGGATAAAACCACGGCTCTCTCTATGGCGTTTTTTAGCTCTCGAATGTTCCCTGGCCACGGGTACGACACCAGATGTTCGATTACCCCAGGTAAAAAATGTTTCTGTAGCCCGGTTTGAAGACAGACCATTTCCAGAAATTTTTGGGCCAGATCAGGGAGATCTTCCAGATGTTCTCGCAAAGCAGGCATATGGATCTCTATCACTTGGAGGCGATACCACAGATCCGACCTAAACTCCCCAAGGCGGATACGCTGCGGAATATCTTGGTGAGTCGCCGAAATGATTCGCCCCTGAAAAGGATGGGATTCGACTCCCCCCACTCGTCGAAACTGTTTTTCTTCTATGGCCTTTAAAAGTTTCGGTTGAAACTCTAATGGGGCATCTCCGATTTCATCTAAAAACAACGTTCCCTCTCCGACACTTTCAAATAATCCTCGATGCGTTTGGGTCGCTCCGGTAAAAGCGCCTTTTTCATGTCCAAATAACTCCGACTCAATCAGTGCCGCAGGTATCGCCGAACAATTGATTTCCACAAAAGGATGCGGAGAACGCGGACTGATTTGATGAATCTGCCGGGCAAGCCAACTTTTTCCTGTTCCACTTTCTCCGGACAAAATGACATTGGAATCGACTTGAGCGGCTCTTCGGGCTTGATCGGCAACGGTTTTCATCAAAATTGATCGCTCAAACCCCAAAAAATCTGAGCCTACTCCGGCAACGCTCCGCTGTCGTTTCCTAAGATCTCCCCGCTTAAGCGCCACTTCGAGCGCTTTTAAAACTTCTTTTCTCCCAAAGGGCTTGATCAGAAAATCAACTGCGCCCCGTTTCATTGCCCATACTGCATCTTTTA
This sequence comes from Pseudomonadota bacterium, assembly GCA_027482725.1. Classification (GTDB taxonomy): domain Bacteria; phylum Bdellovibrionota; class UBA1018; order UBA1018; family CAIMNF01; genus JAIXVT01. The sequence goes on from JAIXVT010000100.1 coordinate 1,520, forward strand.
CCTCTCCAAAAGCCGTCATCAGTACCACAGGAATTCGAACCCCGTGATTCCCGTTCAAATCGACCGCAGGATCTGCCGACCACTCGGAAAACCACTCCAACCCCGATTGTCCCGGCATCCGAACATCGCAAAAGATACAGTCGATTCCCCCGATAAAAAGATCATTGAGGTGTCGGTCTTGAGCATCCGCAATCGACTCGGCCAACAAAACATCATGACTTTCTGCCGTAAAAACCCGCGCGAGCGACGCCCGGGCGGACCCATCATCATCGATAACAAGAATCCTGGACATGATTTTGTGCCTCCCTCAATATTCCCTTAAAGACAGTCCCTGAATCCGACGACTCTTCTAAATAAAAATCCCCACCTTGCTCTTGAAAAACTTTTCGAACCAAAGACAAACCTAATCCCGTCCCTTGTGCTTTAGATGTCACAAAGGGACGAAACAAATTTCCCATCACCTGATCTGGAATCCCAGGTCCATTATCGCGGTAAGTCCAAAGAACTTTCCCAACAGGATAAGATTCCCACAATAACTCAATATTCCGACGCCGATCCGTATGGATCGATTCAAAAGCCTGAATAGAATTTTTGAACAGATTACCTAAAGCGATTTCGATCAGATCTCCGTCTCCGTAAACAGCGAGTTCAGGATTTCCATGCCAACTGACATAAATTTTTTGCTCCTCAAGCTGGGCTGCATAGGTAGCCAATACTCGCTCACATAAATCGGCACACACCTGACCGGACTTTTCTCCAGATGTCATCTTGGACAACTTTAAATAATTACGGGTGATATTTTTGAGTCGGTCAACCTCGTGCAGGATAGAAGACGTAGAGGTCTGAAGGGTTGATTTGATTCTTCCCTGAAGCGGTGGGATTTGATCAATTTGGTCCTGTGCAAGTTCTGCCTCAAGGCGAATGGACTGGAGGGGATTCCCGATTTCATGAGCAACTTGAGCCGAGAGCCTCCCGATTACGGCAAACTGCTCTGCCATTTCAAGCTGTTTACGCATGTTTTTGATCTCGGTCACGTCTTCAATGAGTACGACCCGAGAAAGATCTAAACCCGAAAGTTCATCTTTGTTTTGTTCGCTCAATGAAGGGGAATCTTGATCGTGCAGAGTTTCTTGGGACCTATCGTCGCAAAGACTAGAGGACTTGACCCGGAGGGTTTTATGGTCAAAATCAATTTCCTCTTGGTGTGCGGCCAAGCCTAAAATATAAACAAGTTTTGGAATTTTTTTAAATTCCTGGCGTCGCCCTGCAATCGGCTCGATTCCAAAAAAAACGGCAGCCTGCTCGTTGATATGAGTCAGATGCCCATACTGATCCCACGCCAATACCATCGTGGGCATCGCTTCAAATACTTTGTGATTGAGAAGAGCAAGAGCGTTAAGTCGTCGATTTTGCTCGGTAAGTTTATGCTGTTGTTGACCGACGACTTTATCCCTTTCGACCAGGGTTACGGCCATGGCATGGAACTCTTGTGCGAGCGCACTGACTTCATCGTCCCGGGAGAGATCTAGTTGGGGGAGCGCACGGTGGTCCTCTGAAAAAACACGACCCTCTGCGTGAATTATTTTTTGAACTATGGTCCGAAGCTGATCAATGGGTTTAAACGCCTGTTCGCCTAACCAAAAAATGACCGCAAATAACGCGACCATCGCCACCAAAAGCGAGCGTAAACTCCAGCGCAACGCCTCCATTTGGTCAATCAGGGCAATGACCGCATCAGGGCGGTTTTGTACAGGGAAGCTCCCAAGCACCCGCAAAACCCCTTGGGTATCAAAAAAAGTAATAGTGATCAGGGATAAACAACCTAACATCAAAACCGAAAGCAGAATCCATGCACGCTGGCGAAGGGAGTGTCTCATCCATGGGCCCCCTCTTTCTGGCCTTACATTTCATCGTAGAATTTTAAAAACCTTCGGGTCAAGCGCTCCGTGACTGTCCACACGAGAATCGGGCGGAACAGTCGTCGCATTTTTTAGGATCTGCTGGATTTGCGGAGAAGTCGCCCGATTTCAAGCGCCCAAGCGTCACATTTAAACGCTCTGAGACGCTTTTCCAAATTTCATCAGATTCGGCGTCAAAAACCGAATCGTTATTAGAGCGAGCTTCGACAAGGGGGAATGGCGACGATTTTTTTTGCGTTAAGCGCTGAGGGAAATATCCCTTACTCCGAAGAACTTTTCGTTCCGAGTGCTTGTAAAAAATGTATCCCGAGGCCAAAACAGGCCCTTCGGCTGGCAAGTTTTGGGATAAAGCCAATGCATACAAGGATGCTTGAGAGAGGATTCCTTTTTCCAACTCTTTTTTTCCCGCATCAAATCCTGATTCAGAAGTTTTGTAATCCCAAATCACAAGCCCCTCATGATGCCGATCTACACGGTCCAAACGCCCGCGAAACGTCAGCCCTGCCCATTCGGCCTGCACGGGAAGTTCAAAATAAATCGGCACAGACTGAGATCGCTCACGATACGATGTTTCTTCGGCTAAAAAAGCCATAATTCTGATTTTTACTTGATCGGACAACAGGGTGTGGGTGCGCTCTGAACCCAAAAGCGCTTGCAAATCTACAGAGGACAACGCTTGCCGCAAAATACGATCCCAAACATCCGAATCATTCAGAGAAAGGGAACCTCCCTCTTTGTACAAAATCTCTAACACCCGATGAACCAAAACTCCGACGTGCAAAGGCTGAGGCTCGCCCGACAGCTCGGGTTCTTCTTGAGTCCGATTTAAATGGGAATACCATGCTGAAAACGGACACTGCGAGTACTCTGCCAAAAAACGAAAACTGAACGTGCGAAGAAGCCCCGACAATCCCGTTTCGATTCTCAAATTCCGGAGAGAAGCTCCTTGATAGGCAAAATCAAAATCGGGATGAATCCCTAGAGGCTTGAGTGTTGCCAGGCTTAAGCCCGCCCCATGAGCACAGGCTTGAAAAGCGGAGTCTCCATCCCCTGAATCAAGCTCGCCCTCACACTCCCATAGCGTTACCCCAGGGAGCTTCATCCAACGGCTGAGTGAAGCTTTAAACTGAGACTCCCGATCAAACCGTGAAGGATAGCCAAATTCTGCGAGACGGTCTTCGTACCCCGATCCCGGCCAAAGTGTGGACTTTTCCCGGACTTCAAGATCCGCCCGCGTAAGTCCAATCAAGTGAATTTGTGTCGGATGTTGGGACCAAACCCGTGGAGATACCCCCTGATCCAACCGAAACAACCCCACTCCTCCCAACCTACGAAAGGGTTCGGATGGAGGGGATTCGGATCGAGCTCGTTTTTCTAATTCGTTTAACCACCACAAAAGCGGGGCCTTACGCTGATCTCGGAGGGCCACCTTTTCGTCTTGCTCAAATTCAGACCAAAGACGCTCAAAAAAAACCTGTAATTCCGGATAAAAATCTGTGACGTGATCCAACCACGCTTGACGCGCCTGAGAGAACTGACGAACCCCACGAAACCTCTCGAAATACGGCTCAAGAAACCGTCCAAACTCTGGAGCAACACGGAGTACGGATTCTATCCCAGTGCGGTGATTTTTTTGACCTAACCTGATCCAATCCTCTTGAAACCCATAGGCAACGGCAACCGAACGGAGGGCCTCAAACGTCAGGCCCGAAGCCACTGCCCGTGGAAGGATGAATAGCCGCTTAAAGCTTTCATCAAAACGTAAAGCGGTGGGATCTCTGGGATCAAACCAGGGGATGTTTTTTCGCTGAAACTTCTGAATCAGAAGGGACCGAAACTGAGGGCGATCGGGAATCACCACCGCAACAGACTTGTTCTCGCGCAAAGCCTGTTCGACCCAGTCTGCGAGGTGAAACACAAGATCATCCCATGTAGGAGCTGACACCCAAGGAACCGGGGTTTCAGATGGAGGATCTAATGAAAGAACATCGTCGTCAGAGAGAAAAGTCAGCGGGGCGCTCAAGGAGAAGAACATCGAACATCGGTCCCAAAAGAGCTTCCAAAGCGGAGGGATCGTTTGGTCGTGAGACAATCGGACCATGGGGAGTCTCCAGTGGGGCCGATTAAATGCCTCAGTGAGGGTCGAGCTTGATTCCAAAGGGTTTTCATCAAAACGCTCGATCAGCACCCGTAAAACACGAGCGTCATCGAACAGATTTTGAGACGCTAAAAATACCTGCCAAACCCGCACAAAATTTTCAAACTCCACCTTAAGATCGGTGCGACCACCGATCTCGTCCAACCGCTCAGACAAAACAATAATGTCCGCAGGGGTTGCCACCGAAACCTGAAAGTCGCGCAGCGTATTTTGAATACGGACCAATCCGTCGGGATGGGTTGCCCATCTGGAGAGAAGCGGAAACTGCTTTTTCCCAGATTCGGAGCCCAGAACATCTTCGATCCACAGCCGTTCAGCATGGAGAGAGAGCCTGATTGCTCCTGATTTAAACTCCGGGATGAGGACTTCAGCAAGTTCGGTCACAAACGCAGAGTCCGTGGTCAGGGCAAAAGGTCCGAGAGCCAAACCACGACCAAAAAACTCTGATTTGAAATCTTCCCGTGCCCACCCCGTTCCTAAAATCAGGCGCGACTGCGGGAAAAGCCCCGAAAACTTGCTCCACTCTAAGCCCATGACTCAGCGTATCAAGGTCCTTTGACTTCAATCAATATTTGTGGTGAAGTGTCGATCCATGTCTCTACGGTTCTCATTGCTTGTGGGTATTTTTATCATCGGAAGCCTCAGAACCGGCGGAGTTAGTGCGCAAGGATTGGGTTTAGGTCTACCCAGCTCTCCCCGAGATGGGGCCGTAAGGATAGGTGCTGACCTCGGAGTGTATCGTGGTGGGATCACGCCCCAGACTTTTCCTGTGCTCCGTATCGGAATCGACACCCACAGCACAACGGGCACCCAAGAAACCAAAATAGATGCGGACCTCCGCACTTCCCCTCTGCACCTCGGAGCATGGGCATTCCGTTCCAAGAACTTTTATTGGGGGGAAAAAGACGAAAGCTACGACGTGCCGTTGCGGTTTAGCTTTGGGCGTCGTCACCTGATCTGGTCCGAGTTAGACGAGGTGTGGAAGCTTGGTCAAACCCAACCCCTCTTTGCTTACGACCGCCTCCGCCCTGAAACACAGGGACTCACGGGGATTTTTGCGACCACAGAAACCCGTGGTTTGAAATTCAGATTTTTCTTTTCATTTCTATCGCTTCCGGAAACCCAGCCCAACGTCAGTTTGAGCGGAGGGAGATTCCGGAGAATTCATCCCCAGTCCATTGCAACGCCCCCAGAGACCTTGACGATTTTAAATCAACCTAATGCCCTCAATTATCAAATTACAACTCCAGAGTTAACCAAGATTCTGTTTCGACAAAGCCTGGGAGTAAGCATCGAAACAAAACCGGAACTCCCCTTCTTTGCACGGGTAGCTTACGCTTATCTCCCCTTAAATTTTTTCCCTTTGAACGTATCGGCAAACGCCATTTCTGCCATCGACATCAACCTGACCCCGCGTCTTTTACGGCAAGAGGTCTATAGCTTCGATTTCGCCTCTCCTCTTCCAGGACTCTCCCTCCCTCAGCTTACAATGGGCTGGTCCCAAATGATCACGCGACCCAATGAAGAATCTATTCCAGACAACCAAACGACGAGAACCTTAAAGCCCGCTTTTTACGGCAATCCTTGGATCAAAATCGAGACATCAGATTTGTCGCTCCGTGCCGGATTTTTATTCTCACGGGGCGGGATCGGATCTGATGTGGGGCCACTGGCAGGACAAGTCTCGTTGAGCTCCAATTTGTATTATCGAAACGCAGGAATGATTTCGGTGCAAAAACAATTCGATTTTCCGGATCAAAAAGTGATTCAAATTAAAACGCACTACCTCAGGGAGTTTTCAATAGACGGACAGTGGCTCATGGGCGAAATCGAATGGGTTTTGAACCGAAAACTCAGTCTAAGCATCGGAGCGGATGTTATTTCCGCAAAAAAACCACAAAGCGAATCGGGTGGAGCCGAGTTTTTAAGCGACCTACGGGCTCTGGATCGCGTGATCAGTCAGGTGACTTATGCGTTTTAAACTACATTTTTGGGGGAGTTTGAGCACTCTCGTTAAATTTTTTAACGCAACGTTTTTGGGACTGTTTTTTTTGGGAATTTCAGGCTGTAGCCTGATTAACGACCCCCCAAAAACTCCTCCGCAAATTGATCAAGAACAATTGAGTCTCAGTTGTTTAGAAGATATTCCCAACCAAATGGAGCGTCTTTTTTCCGGAAAATACAGTACTTCTCTTGCCGACCAAACAGACCTCGCTACTTGTTGGGCATGCTTAAATCGCTCTTTAGACCTGATGACCAAACTTGCGCGTGGTCAAGACCCGGATGCCTATTCCGCCAATGAGTTACGGAACTTCGCTAATCGATTCCTTCCTAGTAAAAAACCCCTGACCGCTGATTTTGTAGATGCTTTGCTTAGACTCAAAGCTGTGATTCTCGGCGGAAACTCTAGTCGTCTCACCCTATCTGAAATCAACCTCTTGCGACTAAAAATCAATCAGTTTGGGCAAGCCATCGCCCCCTTCTCCCCTTACATTAAGGTCGTACTTGAGCCTTCAAAGTCGCCCCCCCCGGATCAGGAAACGGGTTCAAAAAAACTGATCCGGTTTCTCGGGGATTTTTCAGATATTCTCTCGGATTCGTCGCAAGATTTAACATGGGTGGACCTGCGAAAATTTTTTGTAGAACTTGAGAATTTTTCTCGAGATGAAACCCAAGCCCAAGAAACGCCGTCCATCATCACCATGATCCGGGAACAGCTTGAGCTTTTTCAAAACATTAAGCTCATGATTTTTGGCGGTGACGAGCAAAAGATAGAAAAAAATCAATGGCGTCCTATCCTCAATGGTCTATCCAAAGTCGTGGGACCCCTGATTACCTCTGATCGAACAAGTTCGCTCCTCCGAGACTTAAGCTTTGAGATCACCTCTCAAATTCAAGACCGAATCAAAGCATCCAAAAACATATCGGATATCCTCCGCAACTTGAGAAAAGACAAATCGATTCGTTTCGGTAGCCAAGTTACGGCTCTTGCCGATAATTGGGCGAAGCTGGTCGTCCTCAGTGCGTTGACCCAACCCAAATGGATGAATACCGTAGAGGTAAAGCCATTTTTTGACTCACAGAACCTTCGTCTTTCGGCAGGATTCTTAATCGAAACCTTAAGCCTTCCGCGTCATGAGCTTTTAAAACCAGAGAACATTCAAAAAGTAGGCGACTATGCGGTTTCTATTTTTCGAGGACTCGGAGCAAGTACCACTCCAGAGCCCCTCCTTTGGGAAAAAATTGAGCTCCTTTTGGATCAACACCAAGATCTCTTCAAAGACCCCAAGTTTGCGGAAGGACTAAAAATTGGAATACGTATTTTTAAGCGAATTAAGCCGATTTTGATTGGCGGGGAAGAGAAATCGATTACACCGGACGATCTCGACGAGATCAAAAGAAAAGGAATTGATTTCTACAAAGTATTCCATCAAGGGCTCCCTCAAGATTTTACATCTTGGGCGGAACCCACTCTCGAAACCCTGGTAAGGGCCCCCACATTTTTTCGGATTGAGGCACAAAATATTATAGAAATTGGAGATAACGTTCAAAAATTCGTCCGTATTTTTGAAATCCCTGTAGATTTTTCCTGGGAACGCCTCACCCCATGGATTAAGGACGGATTTAAACTCAAAAATCTCGTATTTAATTCCGGAGAATCGGCGCTCCTTCAAACCGATCTTTTACGCGCGCTTAGCCTTATCCGTCCTATTCAACAAAAAGATCCCCAAGAACCATGGGGACCACGCCTAGACCGTCTCGGTAAAGAACTGGGGAGAGCCGGAGTAAAGACACTTCCATTAGATGAGCTTTATGCCCAAACCCAGACCTACCTCCCTGAATCGG
>JAIXVT010000125.1 GCA_027482725.1 Pseudomonadota bacterium
ACTCAAACCTCACCATCACGAACGGTCCCGGATAGTCCGTCATCGGAATCCGTTGAGTCAATGATTTTGAAGTTTGAAGAATCGGTGTCTCAAGAGGACGAGATGGACGAGGACGGAGAGCCTAAAGCGTCCGGAATAAAAAAGATTCCCATAAAAACCCAGCCTCACCGAGAGATTCCGTTTCAATTTAATCAAAGAGTTGCCGATTGGATCCGTTACTTTAGCCAGACGGACCGTGAACGGTTCCAGAGGTTTTTGGATCGGGGAGAGCCTTACCGGGAAGTCGTCGAAGAAATTCTCGAAGAAAACGGCGTACCTAAAGATATTTATTATCTGGGTTTGATTGAAAGCGGTTTTCATATTGGGGCAAAATCCCATGCCCAAGCCGTCGGTGTTTGGCAATTCATGCGTGCCACAGGGAAAGAGTATGGACTGGGTGTGGACGCCTACCGTGACGAGCGACGCGATCCCATTGCGGCAACAGAAGCCGCAGCCCGGTATCTCCGGTCATTAAAAAAAGATTTAGGCTCATGGTATTTGGCGTTGGCTGCCTACAATGCTGGGCCGGGACGGGTGCGCGGCGCAATTCGCAGGGGTGGCGGGAGTCGAGAGTTTTGGGATCTTGTCCAGAAACGAGTTCTTCCCAAAGAGACCATGGACTATGTGCCTAAGTTTTTGGCGGCACGGTATATTGGGGAAAATCCCGATCAATTTGGATTTGTCATTGATGAGAGTAAGCGTTACCCCGATGTTGATTTAGTCAAGGTACCGAGTCCGGTAAAATTTTTTGATATCGAAAAATTTGCAGGAATTCCGGAAGGCACATTGTCGTTTGTGAACCCGCACTATCTCAAAGGCCACACCCACCCCAAGGTTACGGTTGATGAAATTTGGGTACCCGAAAAATTTAGCACTAAAGTCGAAGCTCTATTTTCGACACTTAAGAACAATCGTATTGTGGTGGCCAGTCACGCCCCCAAAAAGCCGACAACACCTTACCGTGCGACCGCTTCAAAACAAATTACGATCAAGATCAAGCGGGGTGAAAGTTTAAAAACGATTGCAAAAAAATATGGATTAAGTGTCGCTTACCTCAAGAAAGTTAATGGTCTCAGATCCACCAAACTTGCTATTGGGCAAACTCTAAAGCTTAAAGCAACTCAGTTCCGAAAACAAAAAAGTTATCCCAGAAAGCGGGCGCGACGATGACCCACCGATCCTTGATTTGGTCCGGGTTGCTGGTGATTGGAGCAGTCATCGGATTGGGTTGCTCGGCTCCTCGATCCTCTCTGGGTACGAACGAGAGTGTGGAAAAGCAGGGGGAGAATGCCCTAAGCCTTTCGGTTACGCCCGTGCGCTCTCTCAAGGATCGCTCAGAATGGATTGAAGTTGCGATTGTCGGGTTGAATGACGTGCATGGGACTATTTTCCCTAAAGAAAATGTCACTGGTGGAATGGAAGTATTAGCGTCTCAACTCCAAGTTCTAAAAAAAGAATATCAAGGTCGCATGCTTGTCGTAGACGCAGGCGATGAGTGGCAAGGGACACTGGAGAGCAATAGCGGGTTCGGTCGGCCTTTGATCGATCTGTTCCATACCGTGGGTGTTCAAGCGGCAGCTATTGGAAATCATGAGTTCGATTTCTCTCTTCCCCGGTTAAAAAAAAATTTGCTTCGCGCCAAGTATCCGTATCTTTCTGCAAATATTTTTGAGAAGAAGTCTGGGCGTCCGGTATCTTGGTCTAATTTATTTCCCTCAAAGGTATTTGATATCGATGGAGTTAAAATCGGAGTGATCGGATACACCACAGTTTCCACGCCGCAAACCACTCGACCCGATTACGTGCAAGAACTTGAGTTTAGGGAAAATGCGGATGATCTTAGCCGGTTATCACAACAGCTCAGGCAACAGGGGGCGAAAGCTATAGTATTGAGTGCCCATGCGGGAGGATCTTGCGGTAAGGCGGATCTTACCCACCGCTTTAGAGAAGGCCCCGAGGCACAAAACCGTCCTTGCGAGAGCCCAGGCGAGATCGGTTCTTTATTGAGTAAAGTCACTCCAGGTACTTTTGATGCTGTCGTTGCCGGACACACTCATCAAATCATGCACCATTGGATTCACGGAGTTCCTGTCGTTTCGGGTGAGGCTTACCTCAAATACTTTAATGTGGTGGTTCTTCCGTTTCGTCGCACCACGCAAACGCTTGAGAAAAATCGAGTTGCAATAGAGGGTCCCATTCCGGTGCTTGGCCCTAGATTTCATGGCCAGGTATTGCCATCCGTACCTACGGTTAAAGCACGGGTCGACCGTGTTTACTCCCAAGTAAAAGCGGTTAAAGAGCGTAAGCTAGGCCGATTGGATCAGGCCTATGCTAACGACCGCAATCATATTGATCACCCCCTTAATTTTTGGATTGCGGACCGAATCCGAGAAGAGGTCCAAGCCGATGTCGTCATCATCAACTCTGGGGGAACCCGTAAGGGACTACCGACGGGTGAAATCACCTACGGTCAAGTGTTCGAAGTGTGCCCCTTTGATAACTTTATCGGAGTACTCGACATCAAAGGGAGTGATCTTTTGCGGGTCTTACAACTCGGGGTAGGAGAGGCGAGACGCTATGTCGGGTGGTCCGGAGCGACGTTAAAGCTTAGGCCACGAGCGGACGCTACCTATGAATTAATCTCTGCCCAAATATGGGACGGGAAACAAAAAGTTCAGCCACTAGATCCTCATCAGACGTATCGTTTGGCGACGTATGATTTTATTTTCGCTGGGGGAGACCAGTTTGGCCCCGTGTTTCAGATGGGATCTGCGTTTCATCGCGCGGTTTCTTATCATGAAAAATACCCGCGTGATGTGATTGCACGGGCGATATCACAGAAAAAAACGCGCCCACTAAACCGTGCCCGATTCGTGATGACTCCGTAAGGTATCCTTACATCCGGAACAATCCAAAATTTCCCGATTCTATTGGCGCGTTCCAACATGATTTTAATGCCAACGCCAAAACCCCTCGGGTTTGACTGGGAGTAATGATTCCATCATCCCAAATTCGGCTCGTCGAATAATACGGAGACCCTTCGCGTTCGTACTGTTCGCGAATCGGTTTTTTGATGGCCTCTGCTTCATCGGGAGATAACGAGCCTTTCACTTGAGTGAGGACTTCCGCCGCCTGTTCTCCGCCCATGACGCTAATTTTTGCATTGGGCCACATAAACAAAAATCGTGGGGAAAATGCCCTCCCCGCCATTCCGTAATTGCCCGCACCAAAAGAACCTCCGATTACAACCGTGATTTTTGGAACGGTAGTGGTCGAAACCGCAGTAACCAGTTTTGCGCCATCTGCCGCAATTCCCCCGTGCTCGGCGGCCTTACCCACCATGAATCCCATAATATTTTGTAAGAACAAAAGTGGTATCTTGCGGTGTTGACAGAGTTCGATAAAGTGCGCACCTTTTTTTGCACTATCCGAAAACAATATTCCATTATTAGCTAAAATTCCCACAGGCATGCCGTGGATATGTGCAAATCCACAGATGAGGGATGTTCCATATCTGGATTTAAACTCTGAAAATTCAGATCCATCGACAAGTCTTGCGATAATCTCTTTAGGGTCAAACGGTATCCTCAAGTCTTTAGGTAAAATTCCGTAGATCTCCTCTGCGCTATACAACGGATCTCCTTTGGGAGTGAACAGGGGCACGGTAGTGGGCGATGTTTGCGGGAGATTCAAAAAGATTTCACGGGCAATCTCCAAAGCGTGCTCATCATTTTCGGCAAGGTAGTCTGCTACTCCGGAAATCCGAGTGTGCACGTCTCCGCCGCCCAGCTCTTCCGAGGTCACTTCTTCTCCAGTTGCTGCTTTAACTAAGGGAGGACCCCCCAAAAAAATAGTTCCTTGATTTTTGACGATGATGGTTTGTTCACTCATTGCCGGGACATAGGCTCCTCCAGCCGTACATGACCCCATGACCACAGCGATTTGAGGAATTTTCTTTGCGGACATTTGCGCTTGATTAAAAAAGATACGTCCAAAGTGATCTCGATCAGGAAAAACTTCGGCCTGAAGAGGCAGGAATGCTCCACCGGAATCGACGAGGTAAATACAAGGGAGACGATTTTCGAGAGCAATTTCCTGAGCACGCAAATGTTTTTTTACGGTCATCGGAAAATAGGTGCCACCTTTCACCGTGGCATCGTTAGCTACAATCATCACTTCTTGTTCGTGAACAACGCCAATTCCCGTTACAATCCCGGCTCCAGGAGATTGACCATCGTACAAGTCATTTGCCGCAAGTGCAGAAAGTTCAAGGAAGGCGGTGTCAGGATCGATCAAGTGTTGAATGCGATCACGAACAAAGAGTTTGCCTCGGGACTCATGCTTTTTTCTCAGTTCCGGCCCTCCGCCCGCCGCAACTTTCATTTTGGCTTCGTTTAGGGCTTGGGCCAGGCCCAAATGAAACGCTTTTTGCTCTTGAAAAGTATCGGATTGTACATTCACTTGAGACTTGATCTTAGACATGGCTCAAGTCTAGGTCGGGTTTTAAAAGTCGGCAATCACCTAAAGGAACGGTTTGCCGGTGGAGATTTCGCCTAGGGTAAATTCATATACAAAAATTGAACGGGTTTTTTCTGAAAAAATACTGGGTTTAGATCCGTAGTCGGGGACCACATCTATCGTCTGGTGATGCGCAAACCCGGATTTCTGCATTTCTGTGACAAATGATTTTAGAAAAGGCCGACCAGGATCGGCTAAAAAAATCGTTCCGTTGGCATTCAGGTGACGTTTTAAAAAACCGACCAATTCGGGCAGTCCCTCGCGCTCGTACAATACGTCACTCGCTAAGATAAAATCAAATGTTTCAGTTCCTAATTCCGGAGAAAGAGAAGTGGGCCGATGGGTCCAATCCTGAAAGCGGAATTCCATCTGAACGTGATTCGATTGAGCATTGTGCAGGAGGGCTAAGCCTACGTCGGGGTGGTGATCCAAAGCCAACATTTGCGCCCCCTTTTTTGCAGCGACCAAAGACGGCAACCCCAGTCCGCATCCGATCTCTAGGCCCCTTTGCCCTTTCCATTGCCTTGGGAAGTCCGCCAGTCGTCGGCCTAAAGCTCGGGCCGAGGGCCAAATAACCCCAAAATAAGGGCAAAGTCTGAGTAGTTCGGCATCAGTGAGCCTTGCGTTTTCAGGAGTGGTCTCCGATGAGTAGCGCTGACATAACTCGTCCAAGGCTTGGTCCATATCTCTCAGTTGTCGGATGTTTAAACGCAAATGGCCCACGGACTCTACGGTTTCAAACCAGTCATATTCAATTAAAGGTGTGGGAAAACGCTTGGGTTCCATGGTTCGACATTTAGAATGAACCAAATTCATGACAATTTCTATTCCTGTCCCTAAACTACGGCTATGAACATGAGCGCCCGTCATGGAAGTCATCCTTCGGTGAATTTTGAGTCGCATCCCGCGGTATTTGGCCAACTGTTTAAATTGCATTCGTTGCGCGAGGGTTTGATTCAAGAAACCGTTCAGCGTGTTATGGCCGATCTTAAAGGAGCGGATTTTAGGTTGTTGGTGGAAGAAACCTTGTATTTAGAGCGCCAACGTCAAAAACGATCGCGTGTGCGTTGGTGGAGTTCCCCCTACCTTTATTTGCGCTTTGGTCGGGATCAAAAATTCCTCAAAAAAATTCAAAGCACCCACCGTGCAGCAAACTCTGATCAAGATCACGAAGAAAACGCCAAGCGATTTGCAGAACATTTTGCGCGTGAAATTTGCGGTGACTTTAATCCCCGTGTTTATGATTTTGCGATTTTTTTTGTCCCTTGGATGTTTTCTTGGGTGTTGAACGCGCTCAGCATACGACGATTCCTTCCCTGGAAAATGTCTGAGACTTTAGAGTCTCGGTTAAAGGTGGTCGGTGAAGTCGATCATCTCCAGTCTCTTGCAAAAAAAGGGACGATTCTTTTGGTTCCCACGCACCTCAGCAACATTGACAGTATTCTTCTCGGTTACATCATTCACCTGATGAATCTTCCCCCGTTTGCCTATGGGGCTGGCCTGAATCTTTACTCCAATCCTTTGTTTTCTTTTTTTATGAGTCGTCTTGGGGCCTATACCGTGGACCGGCAAAAGTCGAATCCCATTTATAAGCTCGCCCTCAAAAGTTACAGTACCTCTCTTTTAAAAAAAGGAATTCATTCTATTTTTTTTCCTGCCGGGGGGAGGGTCAGGTCTGGAGCTATTGAAAAACATTTAAAACTCGGGTTGCTCGGGACGGCATTGCAAGCTCAATTGGAAAATTTAGTGGAAAACAAGCCCAATCCCAAGGTTTTTGTGGTTCCCTTGGTGATGAATTATCACTTTGTCTTTGAGGCCTCTTCTTTGGTGGAGGACTATCTGGCTCAGTCGGGAAAATTTCGTTTTATGCCGAATGATGCCCAGGAAATTGTGCCGCTTAAAGGATTGGCTAAATTCTTTTGGAAAATTTTCTCAGCTCGTACCGAGCTTTGGATCAAGGTGGGAAAACCCTTAGATGTTTTCGGAAATTTCGTGGACCTAGAAGGCCAAAGTCTTGGGCCTAATCAGACGGTTATTCCTCCGGATGCTTGGCTTCGACATCATGGGGAAATCCGTGCGGTAGCAGAACGTGATCGAGAATATACCCGGGTCTTGGGGGAAAAAATTTCTGAACGTTACCATGCCGAGAACGTGATTTTGAGCTCCCATGTGGTTGCTTTTTCACTGTTTCAAGTGCTGAGAAAAAAATACTCTCATTTGGATTTGTTCAGATTCTTGAGACTCACCAAGCCTCAAAGGCGTGTTCCGAAATCCGTGTTTCTTGCCGAAGCTTACGAGACCTTGGAGCGCCTCAAACAGCTTGAAAAAGATCAAAAACTTTCTTTGAGTTCAACCTTGGGTTGTGGAGATATCGAACTATGGATTCAAGATGGTATCCGCCAGCTTGGACTTTTTCATGACCATAAGGTTGTTTACGAGGATGATGACATCGTGGGCACTGAGGATATGAATCTGTTGTATTACTACCGCAACCGTCTGACCGGATACGGTTTGGGTCGTCTGGATGAACATCATCGCAGAAAAACTTTCGTAGGAGATATCGATGAGCAAGGTTTTTTGGTCTAAATCCCGAGTCGCTGTATTGGGGGGCGGGAGTTTTGGGACGGTTCTCGCTAACATTCTCGCAAAGAACGCCGAGCAAGTTATTCTTTATGTTCGTGCCGAGGATCAAGCGCGGGCCATGAATTCAACACGTTTAAACCCGTCTTATGTAAAAGATTTGGTGTTAGATCCACGGATTACCGCCGTTAGTGAGTACGAAAAAGTTTTCGAGCGACCGGTAGAAGCAGTGGTTTTTGCATTGCCGTCCCAGGTAACCCGTGTGGAGGCAAAAAAAATTGCACCTCTTTTTAGAGGAAGCGAAGTTGTGTTTCATGCCACCAAGGGAGTGGAAGAATCATCGCTCAAACGGATATCTGTTGTGCTGCGCGAAGAGCTGCCCATTTTACGTATCGGAGCCATTAGCGGTCCCAATCTTGCCACAGAAATTGCAAAAGGAGAGCCCGCGGCAACAGTTGTAGCTTCGGAGTTCACCGATGTGCGCCATGCGGGAGAAACACTACTGACAGGACCCCATTTCCGGGTTTACCCTTCTGCTGATTTAATCGGAGTGGAGTGGTGTGGGGCACTAAAAAATATTTTTGCCATAGCTGCGGGTATGGTGGAGGCGCGGGGTTTGGGATGGAACACTAAGGCATTGATGCTTTCGCGAGCCCTTGCGGAAATGGTCCGTTTCGGTGTGGCGATGGGTGCTGAACCCTCGACGTTTCATGG
>JAIXVT010000137.1 GCA_027482725.1 Pseudomonadota bacterium
GTAAAAAAATAACACCACCCTGGGGTAAAAATACTAGCAGCACTCGAAGGCACCACCGACATTTGGTACTGGATTGGTAAAGTAGGCACGCAGACCCATTATGAGGCGATTGGCGGATTTAAATCCGACCGCGCGCCGACTCCATTGACTCTTCTTGTGGCAAAATCCCACTTGCGCCCCCACCCTGCCTGGGTGGAGCTTACCTGCATCCGTGCGCCGGGGTTTCGGGTATACCGATCACCGGATGTTGTGTCTGGATGCGATGATTGAGTGGGGACGAAATTGGGACCTGTAACCGCCCACCGTGCTAATACCCTTTAATTTAAAATTGAATTTTCTGCTCGTTATGCCCTAAAAAGCGCAAGAAATGGCATGCTTCGGCATTTGATGCCTATTTAAATATTCATTTGTAATTTAAATAAATCAATGACTATACTAAAAAGACCATTAAAATAGTCTTTAAATACCTTAATGATTATTTTAATGGTCAAACTGGAAACATATGGTTCATAAAAAGAAACGGACTTATTCACGTTACACCATCGAAGCCGCGTCTCTGCTCGGAAAACATATTCGTTTAGCGCGCAAGGAGCGCGGCTTTACCGAAAGCGACCTTGCAGATCGCATCGGGGTTTCGCGGGCTACTTTACAAAAAATCGAAAAAGGAGAACTCAGCTGCGAAATTGGATTTTTTTTTGAGGCTGCCGCCATTGTGGGCGTACCCCTATTCAGCATCAGCTACGATAACGCGACTTCATTTCTTTCTGCTGTCGAACATGTAAATGACAAAATAGCATTGCTCCCCAAAAGCATACGTAAATCCGAAAAACAGGAAATAGATGATGACTTCTAAAGCATACCGCGAAGCTTATGTTTGGATTTGGCTACCCGGCGAAACCACTCCAGTAGTTGCCGGAAAACTCACCGTTCAGAACAAAGCGCTCGTGTTTAACTACGGGAAAAGCTACCTTGAGCGTGAAAATAAAATTTCAATCTACGAGCCAGAACTCCCTTTGCGTTCAGGAATCCTAGATTTGTCGCCAGACTTAGACATGCCCGGAAGTATTCGTGATGGATCACCAGACGCATGGGGTAGACGGGTGTTGATCAATAAAAGATTTGGCGCAACGGGTTCCTCAATAGACAGTTTTCAGCTCGATGAACTCACTTTTTTACTAGAGTCTGGATCTGATCGAATTGGGGCGCTTGATTTTCAACTCTCTCCTACTGAATATATCCCTCGGGTTAGCCACAATGCCTCACTCGATGAACTCATTCAATTCGCAGAGCGAGTTGAACAGGGTATTCCACTTACTCGGGAATTAGACTATGCACTCCATCACGGAACTCCGATCGGAGGAGCCCGCCCCAAAGCTCTTATCGAAGAAAGGGGTCGTAAAAAATATATCGCAAAGTTTTCTTCGACCTCAGACTTGTACAGTGTCATCAAAGCCGAATATATCGCTATGAAGCTAGCGAAAGCGGTAGGCATAAATGCCGCAGAAGTTCATTTAAAAAAGTCCTCACATCGTGAAGTACTCCTCATCGAAAGATTCGATAGGGTTTACATGGAAGAAGGCTGGCAACGGAGATCAATGGTTTCAGCGCTAACTCTATTTGGTTTAAACGAGATGATGGCCAGATATGCAAGCTATGAAACACTTGCTGAAATCATCAGAAAACGATTTCAAGATGCCTCGGCTACACTGAGAGAACTCTACAAGCGCCTAGTTTTTAATATTTTATGTGGAAACACCGACGACCACGCAAGAAACCATGCCGCATTTTGGGACGGAAAAATGCTTACCCTTACCCCAGCGTATGACATATGCCCGCAACCTCGCTCTGGTAATGAGGCCACCCAGGCAATGCTGATTGTAGGCAACAAGCGACTAAGTCAAATCAGACTTTGTATCGAAGCTGCGCATCACTATTTGTTAGACAGACCCACCGCAATATCAATTATTGAAAATCAGGTTAAAACTATAATTGAAAACTGGGATAAAGTTTGTAAATCCGCCTTGACTTCACCAATTGATCGAAAACTGTTCGCAAGCCGACAGTTTTTAAATTTATTTGCTTTTGAAAATTTAGACCCTGACTGTCAACATCTAGAAAAAATGATCGTAGAGTTTAAAAATTCTGAGGGGAGTTTGTAGATTTGAACCGCATCCAGGGCGAGCTATCCCCGATTCCTGTGAGGATCGCAAAATCCTACGGTATTAGCCCTTTAATTTTTTTGCGCAAGACAGCCTTGGGGATATCCTCAATTCTTACTGAAATCGCGACCCTTCATAGCGGGAATATCGCGAGGTACAATGTTACGCCTAGTGAATTTCAGAAGTGGGAGAATGGGGAGTAGTCAAAAAAGAAATCAAAATTATTTGCAATCTGCCGCTAACTTGCTAGCCTAAATCTCCCTAAATACCGAGGATTTCGAAGTGGATAACCCACCCATAAAGAGAATCACAACTGTTAAAGAACATCTTCTTCGGGTACCTAAGAGTAAGAATAATCCCGCCGGATTAACTCTTCGCCGCCGACATCAGAGAGAAGTACTCAACGCCGTTGATCCCTCTGATCTAAAGAAAATATTTATTAATCATAAAAATCCGAAGATGATCTTCCCTCGCTCTGGAAAGCTCCAAGAATTTAAATTTAGTGATCACTACGATGAACTGATTGCGGTATGGTGTGACTACTTCAATAAAAAATTCCCCCCGACTCCACCATCAGATGAGGTAGACCCCGATCTCATCAAAGCACTTATTGCAAGTGAATCAGGCTTTATAAGAGCTCCCCGAAACCCCAAAGCAATTGGAATAACGCAAATAACAGTTGAAACACTCAGAATTTTACAAAATCCAAAAGGGGAAGCGAGAAGCTA
>JAIXVT010000029.1 GCA_027482725.1 Pseudomonadota bacterium
AGCAAGCTTTAGGCCGTCTCAACCCTCATAAAACGAAACTGATCTGAAAAATGGGCCAAAATGCGCCCATATGTCATTCGTTTTAGGAGCAAATTAGCCCCCATTCCGAAAAATCAACCCAACGAACGGATAAGACGAAATTCATGAACTGCGACACTCTTTCCATTCACAATAAGCTCTATTTGATGCGTCCCAGGAACATGACGCCGCGTCGTCATCTGTCGAAAAGAGTGCTCTCGAGAAAATGAAAGCTCTTTAGATTCGGATAAAGTGTTAAACCACAGGAATACTTTTTTTGATACTTTCCCTGATGGGGTTAAAAATGAAATTCGGTACTCTCCCCGGAGTCCCTGGCCAGATTGAGAGGGAACAAGTGCGCAAAATATTCGAGCACGTGTTCCTATGGAAACAACTTTAGGATCGATCCCAAAACCGATGACACGAACTGGAGTGGCCTTAATCCCCACCCTTTCCAATGCGTCTGGATCTCCTCTTTTTAGTAACGTCCGCAGACCGTGACGGATGACCCGCCCAACCTGAGACTGTAAATCGACCTTGGATTTAAGGAATTTTTTACTCCATGCGCCAGCAATATCTAACGCAAGCTCCCGGTCGATTTTGCAAATATCATTTAAGTGATTGGCCACGCTTTTACGTACATAGTCCGAGTCATCAGTGACCAGACGATCTAAAATGGATCGAGACCAGTCGGGACTATCCAATAAAAACTGGACCTTCTTCCCCCAAGGAAGCTTGGGTCTACACCCCTCGCTAGAAAGACGTCGAACATGTTCATGGGGTGACTGCGACCATTTTAAAAAAACGTCGCGCATCCGCTTGGGATAACGATTCAAAAAAGCACGGACGGCGAACTCAGATGTCATAAATGGCGTAAAGAACTCAAGAGCATCTATCGAATCTTCAAAAGCCTGATCACCGAACTCGACACCAAACTGCTCGATCACCTCGGGGAATACCAATACCCCGAGCCCGGTGAATTCGGAGATAACTTTTTTTGCATCCCGAATAAACATCCGATATCGGACGGCTGAGAAGACCTCTCCCTCACGAACATATCCGCTCACCACCGCGCGCGCTGTGCGCTGTATGCGTTGTTTTAATTCTAAAGACTCCCAAGAGGATTCGCGCTCAAGCTCTTTTTTAAACCTCTTATAGTCGAATGAAGTCTGGACTTTGTGTAATGATTTACCGATAGACGTCGCAAACCCGAGATGGACTTGATCTTTTAACAGCGGATGTCCCATGGTTCAAAAATAGCTAAAATCATGATAACTTGCGACAAATGAAAATATTGATCTACGATGCACGGGACTACGACCGCGAATCGTTTGAAAGGGCAAACGTAGGCCACCAATTGGTTTTTACACCGAAAAAACTTAGCGCCGAGACCGCCAAGGATGCCGAAGGGTTTGATGGGGTTTGCATTTTTGTAAATGATCAAGCCCAATTCCCTGCCCTAAACGTGCTCAAGCAAATCGGCGTAAACTGGATTGGTTTACGGTGCGCAGGATTTAACCAAATTGATCTTAGCGCCGCAAAGAATTTGGGTCTGTCGGTTTCCCGAGTACCAGAGTATTCCCCAGAGGCGGTTGCAGAACACGCCTTTGCCCTCCTCCTCTCTTTGAACCGACAAATTCATAGAGCTCATTCCCGAGTCCGAGAGGGAAATTTTTCTTTAGAAGGGCTGGTGGGATTTAACCTTCACAAGAAAACGATTGGAGTGATTGGAGCAGGTAAAATCGGAAAAGCCTTTTGTCGAATCGCACAAGGCTTTGGAATGGTGATTCAGGTATTCGATCCCGGACTCACCCCTCAAAGCGCAAAGGAAATTAACGTTAAACTTTGCGACCTTCTCACTCTCTTTAAATCTTCAGACATTATTTCCCTTCACCTTCCTCTTAATGAACAAACAAAACACATCATCAACAAAGAGGCTTTAGACATGATGAAACGGGGGGCGTTCTTGGTGAATACGTCGCGGGGAGCGCTTGTCGATACTTCAAGTTTGATTTTAGCGCTTAAGTCCGGACACCTAGGGGGTGCGGCTCTTGATGTCTATGAAGAAGAAGGACCTGTCTTTTTTGATGACCACTCCGCTGAGATTTTACAAGATGATCAACTTGCGCGGTTACTGATGTTTCCCAATGTCATCCTAACTTCTCATCAAGCTTTTTTAACTCATGAAGCACTTGATGAGATCGCCTTGGTAACGTTAAGCAACGCAGAACGCTTTGAAAAAGGCGAATGGACTCACCTTACCGCAAAACAAGGAAAACTCGTTTGATCTCAGTGAATCGAAAACTCTTTCTCCCGATGTCTTTGATTGCGTTAGCGTTGACCGTTTTTATGGGAAAATCTGACCAAACCTCGTTACAGTCGTTGGACTCGAGTACCCATGCCGTCATCGCCCTTGATGTCGCTTCAAAAGGGATCGCTCCCAAGCTCCCCATGACCAATATCGTCACTAACGCACGCAATGACATTCGGTTTAATGATCACCCCTTTCCTCTATTCTATCTGTCAGGAAAGTTCATGCACGCTTTCGGGGTTTCTGCGTGGTCTGCGCGATTTATCCCTTCTCTTTTTGCTGTGGGCTGCGTGCTTGTCCTTTATATGATAGGTGCACAGCTCTATTCTCCCGCAGTCGGAGCCGTTGCCTCAGTGATCTTAATGAGTTCTCGGGATTTTGTACTGATGGGTTCAAGATTTTTTCTTGATGTCCCGATGACGTTTTTTATTTTACTCTCATTTTATTTCGCCTTCCGATCCAAACACTCTCTGATGAGTGTTTTTTCTGGATTAGGTCTTTGGATAAAATCTCCCGTATGTTTTTTAATTTTTCCGAGCCTTGTTTTTTCTTACCTATTTTCTGAGGGATTAAGCTCAACAGTTTTTAGAAAAACACTCCGCGCACTTTGTTACGGGATGTTGGCTTTAGGGGTCGGTATGGTGGTTTGGGTCGCTACCGGCTGGATCGGAGGATGGGATTTGGTCCCGGATTATTGGTTACGCCAAGTTGTGGGGACAGCGGTTAACGGACGAGGATCTGAAAATACCGCCCCTTTTCTGGGGCTACAGCTTTTATGGCGAAACTATTTTCCCTGGGTATACCTCTTACTTCCCGCTATCCTCCTTTCCTTCAGACGCAAGCACTGGAGGACGCCAGAGTATGGATTAATTTTGGGTGCTATCACGGTTTTTGAGCTTGTATTGAACTCCATGAAGTTTAAGTTTTATTGGTATTTTGTCCCGATTTTTCCATTTTTAGCGTTGCTGATTGTCGATGGACTAAAAGACTTTATTCAAAAATATGAGGAAAAAATTCAGATCCTGATTACGACTGGGGGCATAGCCATCCCCGCATTGGCGCTATCATTGCCCATCTCTTTTGGCCCTGAAAACTTTCCCGCATTACGACGTTTTAATGCGATCATTCAACACCAAGGATCGTGCCAAGACGCCATTCTCTTTGTCGACGGCGGCCAACCCTATGGCACTGTCCTCGATTCCCTTTATGTGCTGAAATTCGGAACGGGACACCCCCTTCTTGAAGCAACATGTGTCGATGTGAATGAGGTGATTCGAACTTTTAACCCCAAATTTGTTATTTTATCGAACCCAGATTGTGTAGCCTCTGATCTCGCTCAGTCCTATCATTCACGCTTGGGCTACGGTACACAGTTTTTATGGATAAAATCAACAAAAGACGAAACCAAGTCAATTAATCTTTCAGGATTGGAGCGAGAGCTTGTGCCTGCAGACTACCCGTGTCGCGAAACAACACTCCAAGAAACCCCATACTTTTGGAAACGGAATGATGAGAAATAACACATGGGGAGTTCTGGTGCTTGCCATTTGGATCGGCACAGTTTTTGGGTCGTCGAGTTTTGCGCAAAGCTCGGGCATAAACCAACAGCTTTGGGTGATCACCAATCTTGATTTTCGACCTACAGATCACCATCGTTTTCGTCTCCAAGTACAACCCAGGAGCAACGACCTGATCGGAGAAGATGAAACCACCGATCGTGATTTTGAGCGTGTCGAAACGCAGGGAAGTTTTATTTATCGAACCAATCGTGAAGGAATTCTCCCGTTTTGGATAGGAGGGGGATTTACCCAGGTGACCCCGCTGATGGAAAACATCCGAGGCGAACGTCGGCCGTATTTGGAGATAGTCCCTCAGCACCGAAGATCGACCGAAGTGGGAACGGTTTCTTTCGACTTACGCACCCGCTTTGAATTGAGATTCCAGGATCGAACCGCAGCCCAGTCTCGCTTACGGATTCGTCCGCTTGTTGCGTTTGAACCCAAATCTCAACCTATGCCCAGTATCGGAAACCTGTTTTTTGAGGGCGGAATGGAACTTTTTACCACCACATCGGGTGCAAGTTTTCAGTGGATAGACCAGTCTCGGTTTATGATTTCTGCGGGGATTCGCATCGCAAATCTCCCGCTGTCGATTGCGCTTGGACCGATGGTGCGATTTCAGCGTAACCAATCCACCCTGATCGGTCAGATCCAACTGACTTACACTCTTACTCCATCGACAGAGAAGCTGGAGTCATTGGCTCCGGACGAGAGCCCTTAAACGGAGAGGTCATTGAATGCGACTTTTTAAAAAATCGGTAGCCGAAACCTACTTGAAATTGTAAAAATCCGGGATGATAACGCTGGTACGGTGATAGCAGTTTGGTCAGACCTAGATCCGCATGAGACGACCAGGTGTGATCCCTGTCCCAGTAAAACCGATAACCTGCATAGAGTGTTCGTGCCACTGACGAATCATACTTGGGGTTATAGTAAGGTGACCAGCTTGGGACAAGCTGCACGTATTCGCCTCGAACCCCGGCATGTATTCCCCTGAATACATTTACATCAAGGCCGATGTACTGGCTTTGTTGTTCAAACGAGGTTTGAATACCCATACTGACATGGATTCGCTCACGTCCGTTGATTCCGACCCCATATTGAGCACCAAGAGCTAAGGGGTAAATTGCGCCAAACTGAAGGAGTGCACTGATCGAGTGGTCAACCGTCCATGTTTTTTGCGGAGAAAGGGGGCAAAGTAGGATCGAGTTTTTTTGTTCGTCCCAACTCACACCAACATGTGATGCTAGCTCTTGTTCTGAAGCATCTCCACCGACCAAGCCCAAATCTCTAGTATATTCGGCAAGAGTTTTTGTGTTTTCATCATGTTTTTGGACCGTACATCCATCTTTAACCCAGGGGCTCTGAGCAAACCCCGTCAGACCGAAACCCAAAATGCCCAAAAAAATAAAAAGCTTCATAAATTCTCCTAATATAGGCTAAAAAACTTTAAGATTCGATGCATTGCTCGATTTCTGATGTCATCAGTTTCTTGTAAAATTTCGTGTTGAGCGGACTCAAATCCTTTGTTAACGAGCTCACAAACCGGCGATGCTCGACACACCTTTTCCTGTCCACCCGGCAAAACAATCGAGTCTTGGCCCGCTCTAAAAATCACAAAAGGAACGGAGATTTGTTTTGCATCCACTGCTATGGGAGATTGCCTGGCTAGCCACCCTCCAACCCATCCATACGATGCTCCACCAAGCCGAATCTCAGGATCGTTGATAAAGAGCTGATTCTTCCAATCAAATCGGGACTTCGATCCCGTAACCCCGTTCTCATCCTTTGATCGAAAATCAGGGTTACTCTTAAATTCTTTGGGCTCGGCCGCAAAACTCTCCGCATGGGATAGAGTAGAACGAATCGTGTTTGCAAAAGTGGTGGCAACAGCAGGTGGAAACGCGCCAAGATTAATTTCGAACATCGGAGCAATGAGAACCGCAGCTTTAATTTTACTTTGAACTCCCGCCTCCGCCATCGCGAGAGCTGCCACGGCTCCGCCCATCGAGTGAGTGAGCAAAAACAGTTTATCCGGCTTCGAAAGTGATAACTCGGACCAAATCTGTGGGTAAATTTGAAGAACAAATTTTGCGACGTCTTTGGCGTAGTAGTCCACGTTGTCAATATGACCAAGAAACTTGTCTGCAGATAAGCGATCTGACTCCCCCTGTCCTCGGTGGGACAGAACAACAACGTGATAGCCTTCTCGGGTAAGATCGTAGGCGACTTCGGCATACTTTATAATGGGCTCCGTGCGCCCCGGGAGAATAAGGATTGCTCCCAAGGGAGTTGGGCTTGGGGTCACAAAAGCTTTGTAAGCAATCTGCCGGGATGCCTCGCCGATAAATTTTTTAATGGGGGGCGAGTTATTATAAAATCCCAGCAAATCCCCTCCGGTTTGCCAACGATCTAAAAGATCATTCTCGGAAGAAAACAACTTTCCATTGCCGACATAATTTTCCAATTCGGAAATCCTCAGGGCTGGTAAAACATCCTCTACAGGATCACAGCCCAGCAAAAGAGAAGCGAGCATCCACAAAAAACCAAATCGATTGACCAAAGATGCTGAAAAAAATTTCATGCACGGAGTTTGCGGGAGATAGGCTTTTGATTCAAGAACCGTTCGTAGATCTGTAATATATTCCCCAAAATCAGACCGTTTTCTGAGATACTTCAACGATGATCATTCATGAGCCTATTCATCATCAAGTGGAATGGATCAAGCAAAACGCAAGCCCACCCCACCGATCGGCATTCCTCGAGGGTTGGCTAAAGCATGCTCATGTCGAACTTGAACAACTCCATCACGACTTCAGCGGGTTTCGAGGACACACCTTGATTGATGCCGCCCTAGATATGGACTGGAAGTCGTATCATCAACGTCTCCATGCTTTGGATGTTGCACAAAGGTGCAAAGCGGTACGAGAAGAATTAAATGCAGTCGAAAGCCTGACCGAACGCACACTTACCGGAAAAGCGCTGGTTTTTGCGGCTTTTGGGGTCATGGATGGATATGCACGTTTTGAATGGGGCGACCATTGTGTCTATCTGGGATTAGACGAAAATTTTAGAAACGAATCGGCGATGCGCGTATTGATTTCACATGAGCTTACCCATGTTGCTCGGGAATCTCGTCCGGAAACTTGGTCCAATTGGGGTCTCCCGTTTAAAATGGATCACGATACGATGGTTGAGCGTCTCCCCACGCTTGAGCACTTGTTTCA
>JAIXVT010000288.1 GCA_027482725.1 Pseudomonadota bacterium
AGATAAAAAACAGGAAAGCCCACCATACACAACGCAAAGATTCGGAGCCAAGCGCTCGGCAGCAAGTCTTTAGAAACCGTCATCTGAAATAGAATACGCCTTTCCCCCTAAAAAAACTCGGGCTAAAGTGTTCAAACGTGATGACGTTTCGGCCATTCCTAATCCAACGCTCTCCCCAAATCCTGATTTGGGGTATCGTTTGGGCTTTCGCCACTCTGCTCCCCGTATCCTGTCCTGCCGATGAAAACGCGTTTGAATCCATCACCGGAGAAAATCCTAAAGAAGATCGCGCACGATGGGACGGGTTCTACAAATCACATCCCGCGGCGTATGGAAAATCCCCAGTAAAAGTTTTGACTGATGTTGCCGGTCAGTTTAAAAAGGGGGCAAAAATTTTTGTGCCTGCGATGGGCGAAGGCCGAAACGCGCTTTATTTAGCTGAAAAAGGGTTCGATGTAACCGCGGTCGACATTTCCGAAGTTGCTGTGGAATCAGCACGCGCCGAAGCAAAAAAACGCAGACTAAGCCTCAAAATTGAAATCGGTGATCTCTTAAGCAAGGAATTTAAGCCGAACGATTATGATGTCGTCATCCTGAGTTTATTTTTTAGGACATCGATTTTGGATCGTCTAAAAAAATCATTAAAATCAGGGGGCTTTTTATTTGTTTATAATGAGCTTAAAGTCGGAAATCGTAATTCCAATCAAGATGCCGACATTGTCGTTTCGGAATCCGATCTCAAAGCAGCTTTTTTAGGATTTAAGTCCGTTCAAATCAACAAATACACGGAAAACGGTAAACCCGTTATCGGAATTTTAGGTCAAAAACCATGAGTGAATCTGTCGCTCCTTATTTAGAAGGCACTGTTGCCGAAGTCTTTCCCAAACAATGTCATGTGATCCCGGACAATGATGTGAACCACCGGATCTTATGCCCTTACCGTCGGGGTTCCGTTGTTGAACGCGAGCCCGAATGGAGGGAGAGGTCGCCGGTTGCACCAGGGGACCGCGTCAGAATTCAAGTCTTTGGAGCCAAAGACGGTGTTGTTGTTGAGAGACTGGAGAGAAAAAATCTTTTACAAAGACGAGCCCCCGGAAAAGAGGGGCAAGTGGTTCACACCTTGGTTGCCAATATCGATTATCTCGTGATCGTGTCTTCGTTTAAAGAGCCCGAATTCAGCCCGGGACTCATCGATCGGTTTCTTATTGCCGCAGAACAAGCCGAAATCCAACCCATCATTGTCGTGACGAAACAAGACTTGAACCCGATGGGAGCGTCCCCATGGGGTATCTATGAAACCTTTCAAGTCAAAGTTTTTCCGGTATCAACCCATACTGGTGGCGGAATTGATCCCCTCCGTGAATTCTTGCGGGGTAAAACCTCGGCTTTTTGTGGGCATTCTGGCGTGGGAAAAACATCGCTCCTCAACCAACTCTTTAGAAAAGATATTGGAAAAATCGGTACGGTAAACGCCATGACCGGTAAAGGGAAGCACACCACCACAGTATCTACGCTTACCGTATTTGAAAACACGACCCGGTGGATTGATACACCCGGAATAAAAGAATTCGGGTTAATAAAAATTGCACCACGGGATCTGATCCAGTTTTTCCCCGAACTTGCTCAAGCCCAGTTTCGCGGGGAAGATTTATCGAGTTACGCAAGATATCATAGCTATCAAAAGATCAAAGTCGCATTAGAAACCGAAGGACGTTAAACTTAGAAAAAAAGGAGCTCACCATGATTGGCTTTACGTTAACCGACGAACAAAAGGCACTTCAAGAACTCGCGGCAAAATTTGCTCGCGATGAAATGATTCCCAAAGCAGAACACCACGACCATACGGGAGAATTTCCCCATGAGATCACGAAAAAAGCTTGGGAATTAGGTCTTATGAATACCCACATCCCGCAAGAGTACGGCGGCTTGGGATTAAGTGTTCTTGACGGATGCATCATCACCGAAGAAATTGCATACGGCTGTACGGGGATCGCCACCGCGATGGAAGCAAATTCATTAGCAAGCGCTCCCGTGATTGTTGCGGGAAATGACGAACAAAAGAAAGAGTTCCTCGGTCAGCTCACCGCAGAGCCAAAATATGCGGCTTATGCCGTAACCGAGCCCGGCGCGGGTTCGGACGTAGCGGGAATTCGAACCACAGCAAAAAAAGTGGGCAATGACTACGTCATCAACGGGTCAAAAATGTGGATTACCAATGCAAACGTGGCAAGTTGGTATTTTGTTTTGGCCTACACGGATACTGCTGCGAAACACAAAGGAATGAGCGGATTTTTGGTACCCCGGGACACCCCCGGTATTACCGTGGGACGCAAAGAGGACAACTTGGGTCAACGCGCCAGCGATACCCGGGGACTCACGTTTGAAGACGTAAAGATTCCGGAAAAGTACCGCCTCGGAAACGAAGGCGACGGATTTCGAATCGCCATGTCGGCATTTGATCATACCCGACCCGTTGTTGCAGCAGGTGCCGTAGGACTTGCCAAGCGTGCAATGGACGAATCCATCAACTACGCCATGACTCGTAAAACCTTTGGCCAACCGATTGCCGGATATCAAGCGGTTAGCTTTATGATTGCGGATATGGCCAAGGACATCGAGGCCGCACGACTGTTGGTGTGGAGATCTGCAACTGAAATCGATGCCGGGAACCGCAACACGAAATATGCTGCGATGGCGAAAGCATTTGCCGCAGATATGGCGATGCGGGTTACCACCGATGCCGTTCAGGTGTTCGGCGGTTACGGGTACTCCAAGGAATACCCGGTTGAAAAACTCATGCGCGATGCCAAGATTTACCAAATCTATGAAGGCACATCACAGATCCAGCGCTTAATCATTGCAAAAGAAATTTTTGAACGAAAATAATTAAATTTTTGATTTATTTTCTCAAAAAATGACTCCCGCCCCCGATCAAACATTTTTGATCGGGGGTTTTTGTTTTAATCTAGTGCCCTATGTCTCATGGTCGGAATGTCGCGGTGATTGGCTTAGGCTACGTGGGTTTACCCGTGGCCGTCGCTTTCGGAAAAAACAAAAAAACGATTGGTTTTGATATTAACCGTAACCGCCTTGCTGCGCTTAAGGAGGGAACAGACGAAACGGGAGAGGTGAACGCATCCGATTTGAAGTCCTCTCATCTGATTCTAACCGATGATCTTCAAGTGCTTCACTCTGCGGATTTTTTTATTGTCGCTGTGCCCACGCCAGTCGATGAAGCTCACCGTCCCGACCTTACGCCAATCGAAAAAGCCAGCGCAAGCGTCGGTAAAGCCCTTAAAAAAGGGGATATCGTTGTGTTTGAATCGACGGTTTATCCCGGGGTCACCGAAGATGTCTGCGTGCCCATTCTCGAGCGGGTTTCCGGATTGAAGTTTGGGGTAGATTTTACAGTGGGCTATAGCCCGGAACGGATCAACCCGGGCGATAAAGAACACACGTTCACCAAAATTTTAAAAGTTGTCTCGGGATCAGATGCCCCTACCCTAGAAACAGTCGCCCAAGTATACGAATCCGTCGTGACCGCTGGGGTTTACCGCGCAGAAAGCATTAAAGTTGCCGAGGCGGCAAAAGTCATTGAAAATACCCAACGTGATTTGAACATCGCACTCATGAACGAACTTTCAGTGATCTTTGATCGCATGGGAATTCGTACCCGCGCCGTATTGGATGCGGCGGGTACAAAGTGGAATTTTTTAAAATTTAGTCCCGGCCTTGTGGGTGGCCACTGCATTGGTGTCGATCCTTATTACCTGACACACAAGGCCGAACAGTTGGGTTACATTCCTCAGGTGATTTTGGCGGGTCGCAGGATTAACGACGACATGGCAAAATTTGTCGCACAAAAAACGGTGAAACTCATGTCTCAGCATGGGCATCCTGTATTTGGATCTACGGTAACTCTTTTAGGTCTAACCTTTAAAGAGAATTGCCCCGACACTCGCAACACCAAGGTCATTGATATTGTGCTCGAGCTGCAAGACTACGGGATTAATGTCCAAATTTGTGATCCCGTCGCTGACCCGAAAGAGGCGTTCCATGAATACGGGATAAAACTTACCCCCACCAAGGAACTTAAGCCCGCTCAAGCGATTATCGTAGCGGTTGCGCACAAAGAGTTCCTAAGTCTAGATCTCCGCTCGTTGCTGAGATCCGAATTTAAGCCGATTGTCGTAGATGTCAAATCTGCAATCCCCGCCCACCAACTCCCTGATCCGTGTGTGACGTGGTCACTTTAATTTCTTTGGAGCAACAGTCATGAAAATACAGCAACGCATTGTCATTACCGGTTCTGCCGGATTTATTGGTATGCACACAAGCCTAAAGCTATTGGCCCGAGGAGATCGGGTCTTAGGCATTGATAATTTAAATGACTATTACGATGTCCGACTTAAACAAGGACGACTTCAAAAACTAAAAAACATTGCAGGATTCGAGTTTGTAGAAGCCGACCTCTGCGACAAATCAAAACTCACCGATGCGATCAAAAATTTTAGGCCTCACAAAATCATCAACCTCGCTGCTCAAGCCGGGGTCAGATACTCGATTACTCATCCCGATGTCTATGCAAAATCCAATCTCGAAGGCTTTCTCAATATTCTTGAGGCATGTCGCCACCAAGGGGTTGAGCACTTGGTTTATGCGTCTTCGTCGTCGGTTTATGGCGCCAACCGAAAACTTCCGTTCTCCATTCACGATAATATTGACCACCCGTTATCGCTCTATGCCGCGACAAAAAAAGCCAACGAACTGATGGCTCACACCTATTCTCATCTTTACGGCCTCCCTACAACAGGTCTTCGATTTTTCACGGTATATGGTCCTTGGGGACGTCCAGACATGTCGGCGTATATTTTTACCAAGGCGATTTTAGAGAACCAACCCATCAACGTGTTTAACCACGGGCACCACAAGAGAGACTTCACGTATGTAGACGATATTGTCGAAGGCGTTGTCCGCGTTTGTGATCGCGTAGCTCAGCCCAATCCCAACTGGTCAGGCGAGCATCCCGATCCCGGCACCAGTTTTGCGCCGTATCGGGTATACAATATTGGGAACAACAGTCCCGTAGAACTCATGACCATGATTACCACGCTAGAAGAACTCCTGGGCAAAGAGGCCAAGAAAAATTTTCTCCCCATGCAAGCCGGAGATGTTCCGGAAACTTTCGCCGACGTCGCCGATTTAGAACGCGATGTAGGCTTTAAGCCAATGACTTCGATCCAAGAAGGTCTAAAAAAGTTTGTAGATTGGTACAAAACTTGGACGGCAATCTAGACTGATTTTTCTGAGGGAAATAACATGTGTGGAATTGCCGGGATTTTTGAAAATAAAATGACCTCTCGCGATCTATTATCGCGCCGTGCTTTGGCCATGCGTGACCAACTGATCCACAGAGGGCCGGACGCCGGAGGGCTTTGGGAACACCCGACACTTCCCCTTGTGCTCACTCACCGTCGCTTGTCTATTCTCGACCTCAGTGAAAATGGCGCTCAGCCCAAGCGCTCCACATCCGGACGCTTTGTTCTGACGTTTAACGGAGAAATCTACAATCATCAGGAGCTCCGCGCGGAACTCCTTCAGCAAGATGCTTCTTTATCTTTTTCGGGCCACAGCGACACAGAAACCTTGCTGACAGGGTTTGAACTTTGGGGCATTACCGAGACTCTTAAAAAATCCCGAGGAATGTTTGCACTAGCAGTCTGGGATCAACGCGACCAGACTTTAAGCCTGTGGCGGGACCGAGTGGGTGAAAAGCCGCTAATTTACGGATATTTTAGCGGAAATTTTGGTTTCGCATCAGAAGTGCGGGCATTTGAAATCCATCCCGAATTTGAACGTAAGGAAAACCCAAAAGCGGTAGAATACTTTTTAGGCACGGGGGCTATACCTGGAACACTTTGCATTTACCAAGGACTGCAAAAATTAAAGCCCGCTCACGGAATTATTTTTACACTTAGAGACTTACAAAATCAGCACATTCCACAGGAAATTCCTTACGATCCCGAATTCCTTTTTGGCACGCCGAAGCTGACGACTCTTCCTGAAAAAGAACTCGTCTCTTCCTTGGACCGGCTCCTTTTAGACAGCGTGGCAGAACAGTCTTTAGCCGATGTCAGTCTGGGTTGCTTTTTATCCGGTGGGATCGATTCCAGTCTTATTGCGGGTTTGTTAACCCAGACGAGTCCGAGTAGGCCAAAAACATTTTCAATAGGATTTCACGAAGCCGAATTCAATGAAGCCCCTTTTGCAAAAGCGGTTGCCGATCACTTGGGAACGGAGCATACCGAGCTTATGGTGTCTGCTCAAGATGCCTTGGACCTGGTTCCTAAACTTGGTGAAATTTTCGATGAGCCTTTTGCAGATTCTTCTCAAATTCCTACGGTTCTCCTATCTCGGCTCACCCGGAAACATGTCACGGTGTCGTTGTCCGGAGACGCAGGCGACGAATTGTTTGGGGGATATACGCGGTACCGCTTGGTGCCCTCCCTTTACCAAAGCATAAAACGAGTTCCCCTGACTGTGCGATCTGTGGCTCAGAAAACACTAAACACTCTTCCCGACTCCGTTATTTCTTTGCTCGCGGAATCCGCTAACGCTCTTCTCCCACGATCCCAAAGAATCAGCCAACCTCAAATTAAACTTCAAAAATTCCTGAAAATTCTATCCGCATCCGACTTAAAACACACTTATCAGCACTTGATTACCCAATGGGAACATCCCGGTCGCGCGCTTCTGAACCCCGCAAACCTGGTGCCCGTGGGCTTAGACCCTTGTTATTGGACGCATTCGAGTCCTTTACGAAACATGATGACCGCGGATTTTCATACTTATTTACCCGACGATATTTTAGTTAAGGTCGATCGATCCGCGATGCATTCGAGCTTAGAAACTCGGGCACCATTTTTGGATCAACGGGTCATCCAGTTCTCTCGCACCCTGCCAAACTCATTGCTTATTCGCCAAGGACAAGGAAAGTTTCTCCTGCGCCAGGTTTTAAAAAAGTACGTGCCGAATCACTTGGTAGACCGCCCAAAAACAGGTTTTGGAATTCCTATAGACCGCTGGCTTAAACAAGAACTCAAGGCTTGGGGATCAGATCTTTTATCAAAAAAATCGCTTCAGGGTTATTTGGATTTAAACGCTCCTTGGATTCAAAAACAGTGGGAACAGCACCAAAGCGGCACACACGCTCATGGGTATGGCCTGTGGAATATTTTAATGCTTCTCTCCTGGCGCGATTCCCGAAAAAACATCAAGGTCACCTCATGACTCCTGTTCCTTTATTTAGATTTCAACGTGGTCCATTTGGAATAGGCGTGGTCTGCAAATGCCTTTTTCCGCAAAACAACCGGTTTTTTTCGTCGGTCGAATGGGGGTTTTTTCGTCGACACGCTAAAAAAGTTGCGCTTAGCCGCGCCATTGAAGCTTTCATCATACAGACGACCAACGAAGATCCCACTTCCCCGCAGCGGAAATTTTATGGTGTAGATCGCTCGACACGAAAAGCCATTGATAAAGCACGCCTGTCTTGGATTAATCAACGCATCTGTGATGCGACAAAAGCCGAACCGGAACGTTGGCAACGGTTGATTCCGGCCCAAGAAACAATAGAAACTTATCCTGTTCATTTTTTGGGTTGGATTTTTTGGGGTGTGCATTGGGGATTTAAAACATTGCGTCCCCGTCATCGGCTAAAACTTTGGCGCATAAAAATTAAGCGTGGACTGTATGCCCAATTGCTCGCCTGCGCACTGCCCGAAGGCGATTGGATTGTCGTCCATACTACCTATAAAGAACAGTGGTCGGCGCATCTGCGCCGATTCTTTCAACTCGTATTGCGGACATGGATTCTTACAGATGCCTCTTCTGATTTTCGTGATGGCCACGCTCTTGCTCACGAACCCTGGACACCTGACTTTTCTCCAGATCGTAGCTACAAAGGAAAATGGAACGAACTCCAATGGCGTCTTGCAGGGGTACGGTTTAAAACCTTTTTATCCCCAGCAGAAGGTCTGAACGTGATTCAAGCCGATCATCCCCTTGAGGATGTTAAAGGGGACCCTCAGGAATCCCATGAACCTTTAAAGCGCGATCGTAGTGCTTAAACGTTTCCGCACCATCGTCCAGCAATCGCTTGCCTGAAACGATCAAGGGTTCATCAGGAAAATCCAAATCGAATGTCGGTGCAGACTCGGTCCATTTTTTTAGATTTGGCTCGATTTCGGTTAACTTTTGCAAGACTTCAGAAACACAAAGATCGTACCAGCGCTGATCACGATCTGAATCCAATTCAACCTCCGCAAGCCCCTCTGGAACATACTTAATGAACCGGGGGATTTCATTACTCCACACCAAAGGGGGGGAATACTTGGGCCGATGCGCAGGATTTTGATGAGCTTTTTTCCGGTACGAAACGGATGTGGTCAAATCCACAATTTCGCCATGCGGGGTAACATTCCAAAAATGGGTATGATCTCCCCAACACCCCACCCAAAGGGGCGTCTGATCCTCCATGATTTCAATCCAAGCCGCCTGCCCGTAAAAAATGTTGGTCTGAATTCCCAAATGAGAAAGTGCGCGCTGAACAACACAAGTAACCAACAGCGGATAATCGGACCGGTCTCCGGTCACACGGTCAACAACTTTGGTGACCAGGCGGGACACGGTCGCTATTACAGGGAGTGGGGTTTGTTGGGTTGGATTCATGGCCTTTTTTTATCCTTATTCTTTTTCTCTGCAAGTGCCCAAGCACCTAATCCTAAAATCAGACCCATTCCCCCTATCGGGGTTACAGCTCCCCATTGGCGTACACCTGTTGCAATCAGGATGAACAACGATCCCGAAAAAATAAGACTTCCCCCAATCAGGGCTTGAGCTGAAAAAATCATGATCTTTTTTGATTCACTGAGCGACGCAACCCGGGGAGCTAAAAGTAATAGTGCGAAACCAGTGATCATAAGATAGTGAACGGCGGTTTTATAAATTTCCAAATCAGTTGCACTCAATTTTTCTTTAACCGCATGCGCCCCGAATGCGCCCAAAATTACGGTCAGTAACAAGTAAAGAACTCCGAAACTTCGACAACGCGATTCCATCCTAGTAAATTTCCTTGCTCATTTTTTCGGTGGCGTGAGGAACAAGC
>JAIXVT010000189.1 GCA_027482725.1 Pseudomonadota bacterium
AAGCGGGACCGATTGATGGCACACCTTGCGATCTTTATCGAGAGCCACAACCGCTACGTGCTCCATTCGCTGAAAGAGAGGGGCATCCCCCTGAATACTGCGTGATTGCACCCTGCCCGCACTCCCCCCGACAGCGGCCCCGCCGCTGTCAACTGAACTGTGCCGGGCCGGTTACGGCACCCAATTTTTACATAGCGATCATTAAAACGTTTCGGTAATCTTGACCTTATGAAAACTC
Source organism: Pseudomonadota bacterium (assembly GCA_027482725.1). GTDB lineage: Bacteria > Bdellovibrionota > UBA1018 > UBA1018 > CAIMNF01 > JAIXVT01. Next base: position 239 of record JAIXVT010000189.1, read on the forward strand.
TAGCGATTGCACTGTCTTTAGGCCTATTCACGTTTGCGAGCTTTGCAGAGGAACCTACTCCCTCGGCGAATCAGAGCGATACAAAAACCATTGAATGCGACTGTGGGAAAAAATCGAACTGTAAAGTGTGTAAAACCAAAAAGAAAAAGCGAAAGTGCAACTGCTCGCACGGCGAAAAAACCGAAGAAAAAGCATAGTTCTTAGAAAATCATGACGCTAAACCGCGACGTTTGCGATGATTAAAAGCTCGTTGCGGTTTAGCACTTTGATGATTCGGCCCTTTAATTCGATCAATTCTGCATCTTCAAACTCTGCCAACGTCCGCATCACCGTCTCTGGAGTTGTTCCCGCCCATTCGGCAATGTCTTTACGCGACCACCGGTGCTCATCATGGTGATCCTTTAAAAACAACAAAGCCTCGGCCACACGCTCTCGCGCAGAGAACGAGGTGGCATGAGAAAATCGGGACTCTAAAGCTCGGAACTCGTCGGCCATTTCTTTTAAAAACTGCATCGCAACAAGAGGATTGGATTCCAATAACTTCATGATGGTTTGCTTGGGGATATAGCAAACTTCGGATTCTTGAATGGCAACAGCAGAACTCCCATAAGACTCATCCGCAAACAAAGATCGGTATCCGACCAAGCCGCCCTTGGTAATGGCGCGGACAAAATGCTGTTTACCGGTTTGATCAACGGTCTCCACTTTGATCACCCCTTTAGAGACGCAATAGAGACCGGTAGGATGGTTACCCGCATAGAACAAATACTGTCCGGGTTTATAACGTTGGGTGACACGACTCCGCTGGATCAGTTCATCCACCGCCGCTCCGCCCGCACAAAACAGGGATGCGGCCGAAGATCCACATTCTTGACAACTGGGTTTGTTTTTTTGGTGTTCCACGCTTAGTTCAGACTATCAGATCCTTTTTTACTTCTGAATATGATGGCCATCATGTTCCTTGGTCGGCACCATCATGGGGAAACCTGAAATTTATCCGTAAGTTAAGAAGAAACCATGGAAAACGGTATTACAAACCCCGCTAACCCCCTGAACCCAGTGACAAAAGCACACGAAACACGATCCTTTTTTGTCGAGGGAGTGACCTGCGCGGGATGTGTAGGGATTTTAGAAGATCTCGCCCTCACATCTCCCTTTATTCAATACTCTCGGTTTAACCTGGGCACCCAAACCCTCCGCATTCAAAAAACACCCGAATCGAGCTGGGATGCGGTAGTGGCCGAAGTCGCCAAAGTTGGCTACACCCTCCATGACCTTGAAAAGCGTGAAACTCCGGCGCTCGACCGCGAAAACAAAAAACGACTCATCGAGCTGGGGGTATCAGGTGCGCTTGCAGGAAACATCATGATGTTCAGCCTTCCGCTGTACCTCGGAGTAGAACCCCCCTTTGATCATTTTTTTAAAGTGCTCTCCGGGATACTCGCCATTCCTGCGGTTTTCTATTCGGGGAGGTCTTTATTTAAAACAGCTTGGACCGAACTCCGCCAAGGACGACTAGCGATTGATCTTCCCATTGCGTTTGCCTTGACTTCTGGAATGGCCATCAGTTTTTACGGCCTGTTTACTGGGGTTGATCGGATCTATTTTGATTCGTTGTCGGCTCTGGTCTTTTTGCTCTCCGCTTCACGGTACTATCTATTAAGAGAAGAACAACGCCGGTCCGCATTTTGGCGTGAGCGATCGCATTTAAAACAAGAACCGCTCCGGGATCAGTACGTTTTACGCGGCACCGGAACAATCGAAAACGCATGGCTTACCGGAGAAGCCTTTCCGTACACCGTATCCCAAGGAAGCTTTGTTCCTGCCGGATCCACGTGGATTGAAAAATCAGAGGACTTGGAACTCAAGACCAGCGCCGAGGGTGCAGATACCCAACTTGGAAAACTTTTAACGGAAATTCAATCCACTCAAAGTGCCCCGAGCCAATTGGGTCGTCGTATTGATCGATTGGGAAGAATGATTTTTTTTGGAATCTTATGTGCAGGTGTTATGGGTTTTGCGGTTCTCTGGTCAACTCTGGGATTTCCGAGTGCGATGGAACGTCTGATGTTGGTTTTTTTGGTCAGCTGTCCGTGTGTATTTGCTTTAGCTACTCCCCTGACCTATGGACTCGCACTAGAACGCGCCCGAGATTTGGGATTTTTAATCAAATCCTCTGATTTTTTGGATCGTCTCACCCAAGTCCGGCACATCTTTTTTGATAAAACCGGAACACTCAGCACCGGGGCAATCGAAATCGAATCTGTAGAGGTTCAAGACTCTGAGCGCTGGCCACTTTACTCCTTAGCTTCGCAATCCTTACACCCCGTGTCCCGAGCGATTCAAGGATTCTTGGGGGCCGAGCAATTTCGGGAAGCCTTGGAGATCACGCAGGGGAAGGATCATCCCGGATATGGAATTGAAGGAGAGATACGGGGCTTTGTTTATCGCCTCACTAAACCCAAAGACGTCCAGTCTAGTGATGCTGTGGAATTCTATAAAAATGGCCAAAAAATAGGTCAAATCCGCTATCGTGAAGGCGTACACCCCGACAGTAAAACATTAATCCAACGTTTGCGACACCTGGGGTATTCTCTTCGGCTGCTGACGGGAGATCACCCCTCTCGTGCATTCGAATTGGCTCAAAAAATTCAAATCCAACCTGAGGAAGTTTTTGCGAACCTAAGCCCGTTCGAAAAAAAGGATCACATCACCGGCCAAGATCACGTCCTTTTTATCGGAGACGGAGCCAACGACGCGCTGCCCGCGCCGGCGACGACCTCGCACGCGAGCTGAGCGACGCCATCGAACGCCTGACAGGACGC
>JAIXVT010000088.1 GCA_027482725.1 Pseudomonadota bacterium
CTGAATTTCTTTCTTATAGACGTCGTTATTGATTTGGGACGCGGTGTATCCGTCGTTTTCGAGGGCAGTGCGGTCTAGGTCGAAGCTAATTGCATATCTTGGCATGGTGGGTGGTGGGTTGGTTTATGGTTTTCTTTGCCGAACGTCGAGATCAGCCAGACGGATGATTGGCGCGGAGGCTGCGTAGCAGCATCCGTGACAAGCATCCGTCTTGGCTGCATCTACTGGTTAGGCTCAGTTTAATTTTTTGGTCTTACTTTGAGAATACAACGGCAATTTTATGTGCTCGAAAAATCAGTAATAGGCCGAAAGCGAGACTGAGAGTGGCCCCGGAAGAATATATCCAGAAAACGCCAGTCTCACCGGTAGATGCACGCATATAAAATGTGCTGAAGGCGGCAGTTAGTATACCCGGAACCGCCTGAAGCGCTGTCATGAGTCCGATTAGGCGTATGAGGAGACGGGCTAGTTGCTGGATTTCCATGGGATTGTATTTCTGCCTAACGTCATGATCAGCCAAGCAATCGCATTGGCTGCATCTATTGGTTAGGCTCATTTTCATATTTGGCCAATCTGGGATTCCTTTACAAAGTCATCAACATGCCGAATCTTCAATAATCGTCTGATTTCCTTAGTATGATCTCTATCAAAACGAGGATCGGGATTTCGGGATCTATTGGAATGGCCCATTAAAAATTTTGACGCATGCATGATGTTCGCCTGACTAGGAAGACCTATTAGTGGTATCCATGCCTCATATAATATAACGAGGGACGATAGTTCTCGCAATTTACATGAATGCTTGCGAAAAGCATCACGAGCTTCGTCCGCCTTTGGTGCATCACCAAACATTTGGTTCGCATAGTAGTCTAACGAATAAGCAATGCGGGCAATTTCACGCTTCACTTCATGCACCGGCTCCAAGATGGCTTTTACGAATATCTGGCCAAATGCGAATGTTATCGCACCGCCGACCACGGTAAAAATCGCTGCGAGCAGAGGATCTGGGATATTCATATTTGGTTCTGCCTAACGTCATGATGAGCTATGCGGTTGCTTGGCGCAGAGCCTGCAAAGCAGGATCTGTGACAAGCAATCGCATTCGCTCCATCTACTGGTTAGGCTCATTTTACATTCAGTTCTTTGGGACAGTATCTTCCACTGTCGCTACTATGCTATTTAGCTCTAGCTGCGATATTATTCCTTTAGATGAGAGAATCCGAACCAATGCAAGAGTGTAAAGCTTCAGCTCGCGATTCTCAATAGTGAGCCTTTCAATTTGGGCAGCTTGCTCCAGATCGAGCTTTTGATTTTGGTTTATTTCGGTGATGGCAGCGTTGAGATACTCCTGCACCTCATCGATATCCATTTGCTGCCCAACATTTCCGAGTAAGAACATGCGACCCCAGCCCATATGTGTATATTGGTTTAATTGTTTGCTCTGCCTAACGTCAAAGGTGAGCCGCACGGGTGCTTGGCGCAGAGCCTGCGTAAGCAGGATCTGTGACAAGCACCCGTGTTGGCTCTAACGATTTGTTAGGCTCAGTTTTTCTTTTCATTTATAGTAACCGACATATCTGTCTCGAATCTCGGAGTAATCTGGACTGACGATGGCTATAATCCAATATGGGAATCCCTCTTGGTTAACGATAAAAAGTGTGTCTCCTTCTCGGATATCCAAAGAGTATCGCTTCCTCCATTCAGATAGCTTATCGGGCTCCGAAAGCCGATGCGAAAACTTTCCGTAGTGCTCCGCTACAGCGTCAACGGATCCGGTTCCGTGGATGAATTTCCGGGCATCTCGAATACGCGAATATGTGCCGATGGGCAAACTCGCCAATGAGGCCGCAACAAAGCCAGTAAGAGCTAATGCAATCTTGGCGGCGGTTCTCATGTTTTTTTTGCCTAACGTCAGAACTGAGCGAGCCGGTTGCTTGGCGCAGCTCGTGCGAAAGCACGAGATGTGACAAGCAACCGGCTTCGCTCTAGTGATTTGTTGGGCTCATTGTATTATGGCCGTTTGACTGGGTCTGGACTTCTCTGAATGATAGCAAGCGTGGATCCGCCCAATTCAACGACAACTATATTCGCGCCTTCGATGGACTCTATGCTTCGGATAAGCTCCAGGGCAACCATCGCTCGCGATCCCTTAGCATCTATATGGGGAACCGTATAGTGCTGAATCTTGTGGCTTACGAAAACCTCTTTGGAGGTAAGGTTCGCAAGACTCTGAGCAGCGCCATATACCACTTCATATTGCATAAGAAGTGTCGTGAAATCATTTTCATAAGTCCTCTCCGGCTGAAAGACATATCCCTTGGGACGTGGTGTCTCGGCTACACGTTTCCGGATTTCTTCGCGCCTTGCATCCGGGTCTGTCGGTAGCGGAGCCGCGATGCAAGAGCAGGCGAACAGTAGAGAAAGGAGGCTAAGTGCTACGTGGTTTGTTTTCATGGTTTGTTATGCCCAACGTCAAAAGTGAGCCGCGAGCATACATGGCGCGAAGCGTGCTGCTCGGAGCACGATTCGTGACATGTATGCTCGTTGGCTCCACTGCCTTGTTGGGCTCATTTTTTTATTTTCTCTTTAATGTATTGCTCCGCTTCCTTGGTAAGAAATTCTTTAGGAATGCAAAACAAGCTAAGCTTACCGACCATCAATAGAATGAAATCCTTAGTTTCCACCAATCTCTCAAGCTTGATCCATTCGTAGCGCTTTGTCTCGTTCGCATTTCTTAATTCAATAGCCGATGAATCAAAACTCAGAATGCTTTTAGGCTCCGACGACATCGCTAATCTAGCGCGCCCAATTTTAATGAGCTCTCGATACGCCCTTAACCACATTAGAATCAACAACACAAAAACGCAAGGAATTAGCCAACGTATGAAAGGATTTAAATCGGCCCCAACAATTACGACAACGATTCCGAAAATAAACAGCAAAGCGAAAGCAGGAAGCTTCGCTTTAATATGGATAGCGTAAAGACTTTGCCTCAGGGAAGCGTCTTGCATTGAGGTATCGACTTTATATTCGGTGGAGAAGGTCATGATTTATTTTTTTTCTGCCCAACGTCATGATGAGCGAGCCGGTTGCTTGGCGCAGGCCCTGCTCCGCAGGGACTGTGACAAGCAATCGGCTTCGCTCCATCTACTTGTTGGGCTCATTTTATGAGAAGTATATCGATTCATCCAAAACTGTCCATACGCCCTCAATCTTTTGGAGAGAATAATTCGAACCACTAGCACTCCAGCCATGAGGATCTTTTCCAATGCTGCAATGAACAGATGCTGAATTTGTGGCACAAAAATTTATTTCAATATACTGGCCATGTAGATCATCTTCTTTTTTAATTGCTTTCATGATTCCGTCTACATCGGCCTGGTTTATTCCGAATGTGATATAGGCAAAAATACTATCACTCATAACTTTAGCCCTAGCTCCTTCTGGGGTTCTCTTTTGAAATTTCCGATTTCTTCTGAATTCCAAGCTTATGGTATAAAAAGTGGTAGAATTCTAAAGGGTAGATCCTTCTGTAGCTTAATGCTGAGCGGAAGATAATACGTGCACCATTCCTGCGTCGATTAATCTGATAAAGAGTTCTCAATCTCCCTAAAATCATCTTATACCGCATGATCTCTCGCGGGCTGTGAAGTTTTACGCACCAGATACCACAGCGGTAATCATCAAACTCAACATAACGTGTCCGTAACTTTCCGTTCTCATTAACTGCCTCTTCTTGAAAGGCGTCAGCCTTCTCAATGTCTTCATCTGATTCGAATCCGCTAGGACTTCCTACTTCGTATTCAACGAACGACAAACCGTAATACTCTCTAACACCAGTGTCTCTATCCTTTTCATATTCGGCCAATACGATCACGATTGGACCTAGAATCTTATCGAGAGCTTTCATTTTTGGCATTTTCTGCCCAACGTCGAAGCTGAGCGACACGTGTGCTTGGCGCAGAGCCTGCGGAAGCAGGATCTGTGACAAGCATACGTGTTCGCTCTAGCGCGTGGTTAGACCCTCTTTCTCTTTGGTTTGGAACGGTTTGTGATTTGCTGGACCGAATTGTCAAGTTGCGTTTCGCGAGTGGAGCGACGTCATAAATATTCTATAACATACGCCTGGGTTCGAAATACAAGGTGACGCTTATGGTGACTTCTCTCTGAATGTCTAACGTTAAAGATCAGCCAGCCGTGTGCTTGGCGCGGGCCGTGCGTAAGCACGGAACGTGACAAGCATACGGCTTGGCTGCATCGCCTGGTTAGGCTCATTTTTCATTTTCTGACTAGTCGTTCCTTCGCTTCCGAGATTAGATCTTCGAGAAGCTCTAGCGGAATGTCGCAATCAAAGGTGTTCACGGTCCAGGAATGGTTCGCATCCGAAAAAAAGACTTCCGCGACTACATTGTCTTGGTTCCCGGAATGCCAATGAAGCCCCAATCCGATTCCGTCTCGTTTGATGTCGCTGGCGACCAGAGTGGTGTATCGAGCACCTCGATATTCGCGGTTCATGTTTTTTATGCCTAACGTCTAAAGTGAGCCGCGACCATACATGGCGCGAAGCGTGCTGCTCGGAGCACGATTCGTGACATGTATGGTCGTTGGCTCTACTGCCTGGTTCGGCGTCTTGGTTTTCATTCTGATGGAATTGATTAGGAGATTGATACGCGCTTGGCTAATTCTGATTTTGTCTTGGATTGGATTCTTTCA
>JAIXVT010000173.1 GCA_027482725.1 Pseudomonadota bacterium
AAATCTTTGGCGTATGCCAAACAGGTTTTCCCGCAGGATATTCAGGTGCGAGTGGGGGGCGGATCGTTGGGCGGGGTTGCGCTGAACCAAATCATGATCAAAGAGAAAATTTTAAACATCGCTCAGATCATGACCGCGGTGTTCTTGGTGTCGTCTCTGGTATTTCGGTCATTCCTAGCAGGGTTTCTGATCTTGGTTCCTCTATTCGCGGCAGTATTTGTTAACTTTGGAATCATGGGGTTGCTCGGCATTCCGCTCCAGATAGCAACGGCTCTCGTGTCCGCAATCGCCGTGGGAATTGGGGCGGATTATGGAATCTATATGAGCTACCGCATGCGGGAAGAGTTGAAAAAACCCGGAGATGAAGCAGAGTTGCTTAAAAAAGCGTTTCATTCTGCGGGAAAAGCCGCGATTTTTGTTTCGACGGCGGTTGCCGGGGGCTTTGGGGTTTTGATGTTTAGTTTAGGATTTATGGTGCATGTATGGATGGGTTTTTTGATCGCACTTGCGATGTTGGTCAGTTCGATCACGGCACTCACCGTGTTTCCAGCACTTATTTTTTCGCTTCGGCCTAAATTTATCTTCTTAGAAAGGAAGAACTAAAATGTACGGATTAAATTTGAAAATCGTTGCTACCGGTTTAGCGTCGTTTGTAGCCTTCACGGCCCAAGCCGGAACAAAACTCACTCCCGAAGAAATCGCTGCTAAATCGTTTGCGATACAAAAAGTTGCCGATTCGACGTCCAAATCTCGGTTCCGTTTAATCAATGCTAACGGACAAGAGCGCGTACGCGAAACCGAAGGCGTTACCAAGCTGATCCCAGGAACAACAGACAATCAGCGTTTGGTGAAGTTCTTGTCTCCGGCCGACGTTAAAGGCACAAAGACGCTTCTGATCGAGCACACCGGAAAAGATGACGACATTTGGATCTATTTGCCTGCTTTAAAAAAAGTACGCCGTTTGGTGTCGTCCGATAAAAAGAGTTCGTTTGTGGGCACTGACTTTTCTTACGGGGATGTGATCGGCCAGCGCCCCGAAGAATGGTCGCACACCGTGGTGGGCGAAGAAACCGTAGATGGGAAAAAGTGCTATGTCATGGAGTCCAAGCCAAAGACCAAGGAAATTGCCGAGAATTCCGGATATTCTTTCCGTAAGTCTTGGATCGATCAAGAGAGTTTTGTTGCGGTAAAAGCCGAGTTTAAAGACCTCTCCGACAAGCCGTTGAAAATTCTTACCCAGTCCAAGATCGAAAAAGTAGATGTAAAAAACAACAAATGGCAACCCATGCAGCTTATGGCAAAAAATCTACAAACCGGCCATTCAACGGTGATCGAATTCTATGATTATAAGGCCAACGTGGGTGTGGATGCGAAACAGTTTGTATCGAGCGCACTTGAGAAATAGAACCAGCGAAATAATCTCAAAATAATGGGTCTCTTTCTCAGGTGTCGCCGCACCAGGAGAGAGGCCCCTAAAAAGTAGAGCTGATCATGAATACATCAAGTGTTTTAAACTCGTATAAGTTTCATTCCCCCGTGAAATGGTGGATTATTCTGGGTGTTTTGCTCACGGGTTGGAGCGTTTACGCGCAAGAATCATCGTCTCCGGCGCCGTTTGATTGGGGACACATTGCATCGGCGCGCACGGCCTACTGGTCGCGTGACAAGTCGTTTGATGATCGATCGGCATCCTGGTCGAATTCATTTTGGTTAAGCTTGAGTCCAGAGACGATTCATGATTTTAAATTTAAATTTGAATCCTTTGGTGCGGTGAATGCGCTGAACCGTGTGAGCACCGGACCCCAAACTGATCCGTTTGTTGAATTCCGAGAAGCGTATGTGGAGCGCAGTTTTGGTGCGTTCGATATACGTTTTGGACGACAAATCATCGCATGGGGTCGCGCCGATAAGGTAAACCCTACCGATGTGTTTGGTACACGGAATCTCACATTTTTATCTACCGACGAAGAAGATCAACGCTTGGGGGTGGGGACTTTGCAACTGACGTACAATTGGGATGCGGTCCGAGTGATTGGTATATTTCAGCCAGAGTGGCGTTTCCCAACGTATCCGATCCCCCCTATTTCCGGGGTGTCGCTCCGTGATGGGCGCTTGAGCGCGTTTCAACCTCAGGGCGGTATAAAGTTAGATTACACCTCATCCGCGTTTGATGCGTCGGTCAGTTTTTTTAACGGGATCAACCGTACTCCGGATTTAGAGTTTAAGGGCCTTAACGGGCCAACCGCAAATATCGAACTCATGTACCGTCGTGTGCGTACATTGGGCGCAGATATTGCATTTACCCAGGGCGACTATGGGTTTAGATCTGAACTTGCCTACCAACAAACGGAAAAAGGCGGGAATACCGACGCTTTTCGCCAAAATGACCAGCTCTATGGGGTTTTTGGTGTTGAGACTACTCCTGTTGAAAATTTAAATTTGAACGTTCAAGTCTTAGGTAAACACACGTTCGGAGAAATTTACTCTCCGGTAGGAAACGCACTTTTGGTTCCCCTTGCCGAACAAATGCGCTTTATTGCCAATCAAACTGTCCGCAATCTTTGGGGTTTAACGTTTAGGCCCAGTTACAAGTTTTGGAATGATACCGCGGAAATCGAAACGGCGTTGGTGTATTGGTCTCAGCCGGCAAGTGGTTTGGTGCGCCCCAAGGCCAGCTACGCGATCAACGACCAGTTGAAAGCGATTGTCGGAGGAGAGATTGCGCTAGGAAAAGAATCATCGTTTTTTGGTCGAATGGTTCGCAACAATGCTGTTTTTTCTGAACTTCGCTACTCGTTCTAAAATTGCACTTTAATACTGATCAAGGCAGGATGGAGGCACATGCCTTCACCCGCGATTGAAGTTAAAAATTTATCGAAAACTTACGGCTCGGGAGATTCTCAAGTCCAGGTGCTTAAGGGCATCCATTTGAAAATACATCCGGGAACATTCACAACATTAATGGGCCCAAGTGGTGCCGGTAAATCTACCCTGCTGCAACTGATCGGCGGATTAGATACCGCTACGAGCGGAGAAATTTTTATTGCAGACCAGCCCATTCATCAGCTTAGTGATGATGACCTAACGGTGTTCCGTCGCCGGAGTCTAGGGTTTGTGTTTCAGTTTTTTAATTTAATCCCCTCATTAACTGCGCTCGAAAATGTATGCCTCCCTTTATTGCTCGACGGAAAATCTCTACCCGAACTACGGGAGCGCGCAACCCAGCTGCTCACGATTCTAAATTTGAAACACCGCTTGGATCACCGACCGCACCAACTCTCGGGAGGGGAGATGCAACGTGTCGCGATAGCACGGGCATTGATGAATCAACCTAAAATTATTTTGGCCGACGAGCCCACGGGAAATTTGGACAGTAAAAACGGCCAAAGTGTTTTAGAGACATTACAGCGTTTGGTGCGTCAAGACGGGCAAACGCTCGTGATGGTAACGCATGACCGAACCGCAGCATCTTATGGGGATCGCATTGTAACTCTCCGTGATGGTCAAGTCGAATCGGATCTCAACCTATGAGGATGGCATCATGATGGGGGGACAAAAATCATCTTTAAAAAATATCCTTCTCTACGTGTCATTACGTCGCCTTAAGGATCGACCTTTACGTTCTTGTCTCACTCTTTTAGGAATCGCTATCGGAATAAGTTTGTTTACGTCGATTCAACTGGTCAATCGATCCATTCAATATGGGTTTAAAGAGAGTATCGAAGCCTCATCAGGCAAAGCACAACTTACGGTGCGGCTGGGGAATTCGCCTTTTGATGAAGTCAAAATTGAAGAAATAACAGCAATTGAGGGGGTCAAATCGGTCGCTCCCACCATCGAAGAACGCATATAAAACAAAAAAAATCTGACCGATTCCAATCTCGTGTCGCTTCATGTTTTTGGTGTAGATCTCCTTAAAGAGAGTGGGGTTCGTTCTTACGCTACCGATGATGGGGATTTGCTCGAAGACCCGCTCACGTTTTTGAATCAGCCGAACAGCATCAT
>JAIXVT010000092.1 GCA_027482725.1 Pseudomonadota bacterium
GACGCGCGGAAGCGCGGAGGAGTTCGTAATTTAACTTTCTAGAGCAATCGTAAACTAGAATTTATAATTGCTGCCGCTTGCTTCCAAACTTATCGGCAGTCTTATCGTATAAATCCTTCATCGTGTCGCTGATGTAAGTATGCTCTTCGTCAATCTCTCGCATCACGCGGAATTTATCCACCTCGGCCTTATGATGGCTCGCGACATCGGGGAAGATGACACCAATATTGCTCTCCATTTCTTTAGAGAACGCCGCGAAGTAGATGTTCTCGTGCTTCACGGGGAGAGCATGGAGGAGATCTAAAGATTTGCTGACGAGAACAATCTTACCTTTGAATACGGCACAGATGTTTATGATATGGCGTTTGATTGTGCAATACGCTAAAACTGCGTCAACGGGATTGACTTCGCCGTTGGCCTGTCTGGCTAATGTCTCGGCATCTTTCGGTGCTTGTAGTGTCTGCCACAACGAGTCGCAGTCAATATAAACACATTCGCTCGTCGTAAGTTTCTGGCATAAGGTCGTCACGCCCTTCAACATAACTAGCCCGCGAACACGCTGACGGAGGCGTCGCTTATGATACCAGTTTGACACCCAGTCAAAAAGTAGGGAGGAAGCAGGACTACCCGCTAGAGCAGACACCCCGCTTCCGATCGCATAAAGGCCTGCTGATTCCATTCGTAAATAATATTGGGTTATAAATATACCCAATATTATTTTTTTATAATGAACCGTTCTTGAACAATAACTCGGTGATTGTTTTGAGTTTGGCCGCTTGCTCGTCCAGTTGTTCCTGGAGTGATGCGATCCGCTGGATGTCCGCCTCGTTATGGACGCTTCTATTGTCATCTGTTATAATTTGTGGTATTGGTAATTTTGCGGGTTGATACTCAAAAGGAACAACTTCTGTTCTATCAGGTTCATTTGCCATATCAATTGGTTTCACTCGTATTCCCAATCCTAATTTATGACCTACTAACGCTATTAAATAATTATCATCATTACCCCATGCTAAATACTCATCTCCCGTTATATCCACGAATCTCATTTGAATATTATTTCCGGGGAAATAGCATAGCGCTTGAACTTTCGCAGAGGTGTTTGGATTTACGTTTATACTTTGAATGTCAATTAACCCACCAGAAGAAAACCAATATTTATCAGTCATGTTATATGTATATATATTATATATAATATTTTGTTAAATTAAATTATGATGCAAAATTCCGCCGCTTTATCCACATTTCAACTTTGTAATTATAGGCGCGTCCTGTTGTTCCAACTGGATAAACTAATATATTATTTAAACCTACGGTGTTGTTCTTAACTGCCGAACATATAGTCCCGTTTTGTATTTGAAAAGCATTACCTGATGATACAACAGCAGGTGTTCCTGATGTGTTTATAACGCCTACAGATGTTCTAAAGTAAGTCGTTATTTGAGCATTCGCCCAATCATTCGCTGTTGTATTGCCTAGGGATATTTCCCACTCACTTACGATAGATTGATTGCTTACAGTTGGAGTATAACAAAAAACGGGAGCGAAGTGTTGTTGAGGGAAGTGACCACTAGCAGCAAAAAGGGCATTAACGTTAAAATGAACGTTGTTCGTCCATAACTGACGATGGTCGTCGGTTGCCGTGTTGCTATTTACAGCACAATTCCAAAAGGTATAAAAATCACCACTTGTACCACCAAGAAGCATACTCATTTTGACAGAAACAACAAAGTCCCGCAGGTCTATAGCACTCGGTGGAGTAATTGTAAAATTAAGAAATTGTCCGACAGAACCTGATTGAACATGGAATAGCACTGGGTTATTCGCCGTAGATGAAACAGTTGATGAAATAGTAACTGTCCCCAGTCCGTTATTAGTGGCTGTAATGCCTGACCCTGCTGTTATATTCTTGACATTCCAAGCGATGGCATCTGTTCCAACTAAACCACCAAAAGGGATATTTGTAATAATATTGCTATTCATATTCAAAGTCGTTGGCACAGAGTTTCCTGCGCCCATAACCTGTGCTAATGAGGGAACAGCGGCGGCGGCGGTGTTTATTGATGTATGAACATGTGAAAGTGCCCCATCCCAAAAATTCACATCTATCGTGTGGTTGGTGGTGGAACCGCTTGGTTGCCGAAAGAAAAACCGTAAATCAATCTGCGGATTAGAAAAAATAGATATATCGTAATCAGTAATAGGGAGGGTTAGGGAGTGAAGCGTTTGGCTAGAATTAAGTGCTTGTATTGTTGCCCGATTGGCGCTATTAATTGAAAGTTGGGTTGTAAAATTGACCCCTGTAAAATGGGGGATTCTAAAAGACATATTATCTGAATTAAAAGCGGTTGCTTGTGAAAAGTAACAACCACTAGAACCACTAACGAGTGTCAATCTGAATCGCCATCTTGTTCCAATCCATAGGAATCCCTGATTTACGTTGGTGACGCTTCCTGCATCAAAAGTCAAATCGGTTTGAGTAATTTGCGTCCCTCCCGCTGCACTTGTCAGCACGATATTCGGGAAGGTATAGAATACGATACTATTGTCCGTGTCCACAATTTCACATCGGAAAGTAACACTAGAACCTAAATAAGTAAGAAATGGGAACATCACCTGACGAATGTTTAATACGAACCCGCTGCCGTTTGTCGGGATAAATGTTGTCTGGGAACTCAATCCGGCGGTTCTAAATCCTGTTCCACCTTGTAATGCCAGAGCATAGTTTTTCGTGATTAAAGTATCTTCAAACGGGGAGAGCGTTGCTAATGAATCAGCGTAAAAAAACACATTCACGAAAAATTGAGCGGACACATTTCCGTTATATGTAATATACGGGTTGTATTCATATGAACCCTTTAAGATCGGGTTGCTGCTGCTACGGGGAATGGGTCCTCTATGATTGAATAAATTATAATCTGTTCCTGCGTTGTAATTGCCTAACCTGACACGGGTAGAGGCACGGGCGGCGTATGTAGATGTCATCGCATAAGTTAAAACTGTGAGATTGGCGGCGGTGTATGTTACATCAGTTGTTGGCCCAGAAAGTAAGTAAATAATACCACCAGCACCGCTGTCCCCGCCTGAACCTGATCCTACAGCCGAACCGTTAAACATTAAC
>JAIXVT010000205.1 GCA_027482725.1 Pseudomonadota bacterium
GCACCGTAAGCCGACTTAAGGGTCAGCGCTCCTTGGACATCAATGTCTAAAAGGACGTGACGTCCTGACGACCATACGGATTCAATAAATGTTTTGGATGTTCCATAGTAGTTACCGTGAACAAAGGCCCATTCGACGAATTCGCCTTCTTGAATCTTTGCTCTAAACTCCGGTTCGGACACAAAAAAATAGTCCACGCCTTCTTTTTCCTGGCCTCTCGGCGCCCGAGACGTTGTTGAAACCGAATGACATAGGCGATGAGCTTGGACTTGAAGGAGTTTTTTACAGAGTGTACTTTTTCCAGTACCGGAGGGCGCAGTAAGGGTAATTAAACCAAGACGCATTGCAGTGCTCCTATTCCAAATTAAGGGACTGCTCCCTCATTTGGTCGATTAAAAGCTTGATGTCTACAGCGATCTGGCTCATCCCGACATCTTGAGCCTTATTGGACAATGTGGTGATTTCACGGTGCAGTTCCTGATAAATGAAATCGAGACGTTTACCATGGGGTCCGGGCTGAACCAAGACTTGGGAAAGAACCTCGAGATGGCCCTTAAAGCGAACCATTTCTTCTTCAATATCTTGCTTCTCAAGGACAAACGCGACTTCTTGGCTGAGGCGTGACTCGAACAAAGCAGATTCTCTCACGTCTGCCGACGGATAAGCTTCAAAAGCTTGGGCCAATCTTTTCTGCACACGGTCTTTAAACTTTTCACGCAAAGCGGGCCTGAGGCCGTCCGCCTGATCTAAAGCTGCACGAAGGAGTGAAACACGTTGCCGGAGGTCCGCTAAAAGATGAATTCCTTCGTTTTGGCGACTATTCAAAAAATCTTTTAAAACACTGCGGAACTCCTCTTGGAACTGCGAAATCCATTCCGCCTCCCGTGCGACAAGAGACTCCGAAGGAGGTGTTTTCAGTAAAACTTCGGGGTACCCCAAAATATCTTGAACTCCGATGGGAACTTCTAGCCCGAGGCGTTTTTTTAAGTTCACCAACTGGTGATAAGCAAACTCGACACGCTCCAATGGGAGTGCAGGAGGGAGGGCCTCGGCACCAGTTACGTTAGGGGATTGAATTTCAAAAAAAACCTCCACCGAGCCCCTTTTTACATGGGCCTCGACCTCTTGTTTCAACCAGGATTCGATCTTTGGACTCTCCATCCGCGGTAATCGGAGACGGATATCCAATCCTTTGTGATTCCACGACCGGATCTGAAGACGAACGGGTGTGCCTTGAATCGAAAACCCTCGCTCAGAAAAGCCGGTCATCGAATTCATTGCGATTTTTTCCCCGAAAGCGCAAAACTTCCATAATCACGGAATTTCTGGAGCCGTTCTTGTTTAATTTGCAGCGACTGAGAAGCCTGAGGTGAGTCAGGTGTTGCCAGAGCCAAGCTTCCAAAGTGGTCTTCTAACGCCCTCGCCATTGCCGCTATTGCGGCCTCTTGATCTCGGTGCGCGCCTCCGTTAGGTTCGCGAATAATAGCATCGACAAGCTTCATTCGTCCTAAATCCTCGGCCGTCATCTTGAGCCGTTCTGCCGCCCTGTCGGCTTGAGTGGAGTCACTCCATAAGATGGAGGCACAACTTTCCGGAGAAATCACCGAATAAGTGGAGAACTCCTGCATCAGCACGCGGTTTCCTATCCCGATGGCAAGCGCACCACCGGATCCGCCTTCACCGATCACAACAGAACACACGGGAACAGTGAGACTGAACATGACTCGAATACTTTCTGCAATCGCCTGACTTTGACCCCGCTCTTCGGCATCCATTCCCGGATAAGCCCCCGGAGTATCAATAAAGGTGATTACGGGGAGACGAAATCGCTCCGCGAGATCAAACAAGCGGATCGCTTTCCGATACCCTTCGGGACGTGCCATCCCAAAGTTACGCTCCACCTTCTGTTTTGTGGTGCGGCCTTTTTGCTGTCCCAAGACCAACACGGGAATGGTTTTGCCTGAAAGCGTCCAAAATGCCGTGCCGCCGACTAATGCGCCGTCGTCCCCAAAAGCACGATCCCCGTGTAACTCCATGAATCCTGAAAAAATCTTTTCGACATAATCCATCATGTAAGGCCGGCTCGGATGACGGGAGAGCTGAACTCGCTGCCAAGGACTCAGCTTGCTGTAGGTATCGATGATCATTTGAGAGAGTTTTTTCTCGAGCGTTTGGATTTCATGACCAAAATCCACGCCATCGTTTCTCTGAAGATCACGCAACTCCAAGAGTTTCTTTTCTAGCACTGCGATTGGCTTTTCAAACTCGAAAAAAATTTCCATAGAATCCCGGATGTTACCACATTATTCTAACGTCGTGAGCGACTCTGAACCGGCAAATTCACCTGAAAAAAAACCCACCTTTCGTGATCTTTTAAAACATCCCGACCGCCCCACCCGAATGGGTACATGGTTGTCATTGATTTTTGCGGGGTTATCGGTTTTTGCCCTGAGTATGCTGATCGTTTTAGTGGTCCAGAATCGGGGCCAGAATCAGAGTAAGACTTCGGGTACCTCCCCTGCATCGACAGATCACGCGCCCCCACCCCAAGATTATACGAAATCCATTCACGAATCCTTAGGAACTTACCACCTCATCCTCCTTTCAAAATCTGCGGCGGAACCTGATACCGAGATTCACATGGATTTAGTCGCCGAGTGTAGTAACGATTCGGTTTGTGCTCAGATCAAAGCAAATACCGTAGGGGTGCGCGACCTAGTGACTCCGATCCTGAACTCTACCGAAGGAAAAGACTGGTTAAATCCCTCACAAAAAAATCAATTAAAACGCCGCTTATCCGAGCAACTTTCGGGCCTTGTAAAAGAAGGCTCCGTACTGAACGTCCACATTAGCGACCTCCAGATTGAGCGCGTCCCTTCCAAAAAACCATGAACGCTTATACGGCCCGATCCCAAGCGGTGATTCCCGCAGTACTGATTTATCCCCAAACCGCCGATGCGTTACTCATGATGCACCGGGACCGATCCCCCGCCGACAAACACTTTGGGAAATACAACGGCCTAGGGGGGAAATTGGAACTGGGCGAATCGCCTTGGACCGCAGCCACACGGGAGCTTTTGGAAGAGTCCGGCCTACACGCCAATAACAGATTGAAAATGGTGGGATCTTTGTATTTTCCTCAGTTTAAGCCCGAAAAACGTGAAGATTGGTGGGTCTCCGTCTTCACCGTCGAACTGACATCCCAAGAAATGCAATCCGCATTGTCTTTTCCCTGTCCGGAAGGCTCGCTTAAGCGAATTCAAAAAACACAGGTGCTTAATCTCCCGTTATGGGAGGGCGATGCTCAATTTATCCCCTTAGTCCTTGAGCACCGCCCTTTTTTTGGGACCCTCCGTTACTCCCCCGAAGGAACTTTGATGAACTCCGAAATTTTTAAGTTTTAAGCGGCTTTTTGTCGGACCTCGGGCTCAGCCATGGTCCACGTCAACGCTCGGTTGAGTCGGGTGAGTTCATGACGCTTCATCATTTCAAACAACGTGCTTCGTGCAACGCCCATAATTTTTGCGGCTTCGGTCCGGTTTCCGCCCGCAGTCTTTAAGGCACGCAACAAGGTCCAACGCTCGACGGCCTCCCAGCGCAAACTGCCGCTATATACGGCGGACTGATGGTCAGAATCATCAAACGTGGTTTCGGATAGAAATGAAAAATGCTGATCACTCAACACATGCTCATAATCCCCGGCCAATCCGCATGCTCGCTCTATGGCGTGCCTTAACTCCCGCACATTTCCAGGCCAGGGGTACGCCTTGAGATGGGTCACTGCACGCGGCGATAATGTGCGATCAAATTTATGTGCAAATTCTTGGGCAAGTCCTTGAATATCATGGGGACGGTCTCGCAAAGATGGAATCAGCAACGGAATCGATGCCAACCGAAAATACAGATCTTGCCTAAACTTCCCTTCTCTCACCAATTGTTTTAAAGGTTTGTGAGAAGCGCAAACCACACGAACATCAGCGCGCAGAATACGATCCGAACCCACGGGCTTAATTTCTCCACTCTCCAAAAATCGGAGAAGCTTTACCTGCAGATCCAGTGAAAGATCGGCAATTTCATCTAAAAACAATGTTCCTCCTTGGGCCTGGAGCAACGCGCCAGGACGGTCTTTAATCGCTCCTGTAAAAGCTCCTTTCACATGACCAAACAATTCACTTTCGGCCAACCCCGCGGGGAGTGCGCCGCAGTTCACGGGAATAAATGGCCCCGAAGCACGCGGAGACCAAA
>JAIXVT010000211.1 GCA_027482725.1 Pseudomonadota bacterium
AAACCCGACCGCCCCGAGAGCAATTTTTCGACTCAAAGACAAGCCGGTTACAAACTCTTGAATCTGTTCGAAAACCCTATTAAAAAAATCCATGATTCGCTCCCCTATGCTTTATTTTCTATCCTTTGACTAAAACAACCTATACTTGCATCCGCATGATTTCTTTATAGGCCTCTAGAACCTTGTTTCGGACCTGCATCATTGTTTTCAGGGATAAATCAGCTTTCTGTACAGCAAGCATGGTTTCATGGATATTTTTTGATTTCCCAGAGACAAGGTCCTTTATGGCCTGATCAGCCTGAACCTGCGTTTCGTTCACATCCTCTAATGATCGGGATAGCAAATCAAAAAATCCTGATGGACGCTCTGCGCCCGACACCGCAGGGGAGCTTTCCGATTTAACGGCTGACGATACTTCATTTTTTGAAACCCTGCCAAGATCAGGGTCAATCTGCTGAAACATTTGTTCGGAAATTTTCATGTTCATTATCCCCTAAAGTCTCTATTAGCGACCTAATTCCAAGGCTTTATTCCCCATCTGAACCGCTGTATTTAACGCATTAACGTTAGCCTCGTAAGACCGTTGAGCACTGATCATGTTTGCCATTTCCTGCACAGGATTGACATTGGGCATAGCGACCATGCCATCGGCGTCGGCATGAGGATGGGAAGGATTAAAAACCATTCGTGAAGGACGATCGTCTTCTTTTATCTCGACCACCTGCACACCCTGTACTTCCTCATCGACCGCGGACTTTAGTATTTCACCAAAAGACTCGCGATCTGCCGTTGCCTGAAATACGGGATCTTTCCTTTTGTAGTTCGGGCTTTCAGCATTTGCGATATTAGACGAAATCGTATTCATGCGCTTGGTCTGGGCATCTAAACCGCTCGAACTGACGCGCATCGACTTAAAAATATCCATTACCGATTACCCCCACCTTCAGTGATACCGTACTCCAGCATCCCTATTTTTTTCTTCAAGGCTTCGATGCTGGAATTAAACAACAATTGGTTTTCTTTCATTCTCACCATTTCAGCGGCACGATCTACGGTGTTACCGTCTAAACTTTCTATACCGTTGGAGTCCATTTTGACTTCCCCCTGAACATGCTCAGCTTCCGGGGAACCCAAATGGCCGGGATCAGAAGTCTCTAACTTAAGCTGGGACGTGGTATCTAAGGCTTTTTGCATTTCTCCTTCAAAATCCAGCACTTTCCCACGAAATCCAGGGGTGTCCGCATTGGCAATGTTCGAAGCAATGACATTCTCATTTTCGGTACGGAGATTGAGACTTTGCTTGAGCGCTCCAATGGTGGGATCGAATATCTTCATACTTTTATTCCGAGTACCCGATATTCGGCAAGTTTGTTTCTAAGCGTTCGAATCGATATTCCCAAAGAACGTGCGGTGTGAGTCCTGTTCCCGGAATGATACTTAAGCGCCTCTAAAATCACGTTTCTTTCGATTTCATCGAGAGTTCTGCCGGGTTTCCAACCCACAATCGGTGTAGGGGCATGAGCAGTTTCGGGCACAAAGTGAATGTCTACATCTTTGGATTGAATTGATGCTCCACCCGATTTGACCAAAGCAGCTTCGATCACATCACGTAATTCAGAAAGATTTCCGGGCCAGCGGTAAGTGTTCAACATCGGAACAACATCTTGATCAATCGTGACCGTAGAAAATCCCATTGATAAGGCACGTTTTTCGGCGATCTGCTGGACCAATGTCGATACATCGACGATACGATCTCGTAGAGCAGGGTTCTTCAGGGAGACGATATTCAACCGATAGAACAAGTCTTCACGGAACTCGCCTGATTTAACCCACTGAGATAAAGAAACCTGCGTAGTGCTAATGATCCGTAGGTCTACCGGAGTAATTTGATTATTTTTTGTGAATCTACCTTCTTGGAGAACATGAAATAACTTCATTTGAAGTTGCGGTGCTAACTTTTCCACGTCCACCAAAAGGAGCGTTCCGCTATGAGCTGCTTCGATAGCCTGAAAAAGTGCCATTTCATTTACAGACGAACAATCGAGGTTAATCAATGCTCGATGCATGCGTTGACTTTTTGAATGAATAAACCGAGCGAGTGTCTTTTTACCCGAGCCCCGCTCCCCCTGAATCAGGATTGCAGCCTTGCTTTTGGCAACGGTCTC
Organism: Pseudomonadota bacterium; assembly: GCA_027482725.1. Taxonomy (GTDB): domain Bacteria; phylum Bdellovibrionota; class UBA1018; order UBA1018; family CAIMNF01; genus JAIXVT01. Next base: position 2,166 of record JAIXVT010000211.1, read on the forward strand.
TGCTGTTTGAAGTAACTCGAGATAATTTCTATCCTGACTTGAGATCTCGCTGGACCTGATCTCAAGCGATCTCATCTCGTTTTTAGTTCCAGTTTTGGGATTAAGATCATTGGACTCTGTTCTCATTCGTTTCGCCCTCCTTGGCTTGAATGATCCATTTCACATCCCCCTCAAGGGCTTTACGAGCAAGCGCCTTCCAGACATCTTCACTCGAACTTGAGAGGATTTTTTCTAAACTCTTTTTAGCGAGCTGTTCGGAATTTTTTTCCCTGCTTCGCATCAATGCTCTGGCTTGGGAAAAAAGCACCCGATTGCTTCCTTTTTTATTTTCTATAAAATTTGTGTAAATCGCAAGCGCCCCTTTCCAATCGCCCGACTTTTCTAACATTTCTCCCTGTTTTGCGATCGAAACCTCTTCGGACAAGGGGTCTGGTATCCCTCGGATGTTAAAACGGGTCTTTTTATTGACGCTTTCGGCCGTATTTTTAGCGACCTGGGCCGAAGCATAC
>JAIXVT010000224.1 GCA_027482725.1 Pseudomonadota bacterium
CCTAAACCCACTTCTAGCGGATGCGTGTCTTCGGCAAGTTCGTGCCCATAAAGCGCGTATTTCATTTCAAGTCGCAACGTGTCGCGCGCGCCCAATCCACACGGAAGCAGTCCCAGGTTTTTTCCTGCGTTCATTAAGGCTGCCCAGAGCTTGGGTCCGTCGCCCCAGGGACAATAAAGTTCGAATCCGTCTTCGCCGGTGTATCCGGTGCGTGCAACAATCACGTCACCGATCCCAGCTACCGCTCCCTGACAAAAGCCATAACTGGGCAAACGCTCCAATCGTTCAGAAGTTAAGCTCTGCAAAATTTCGGCAGATTTTGGTCCTTGGAGAGCCAACTGAGAAAACTGTGCGGATGCGTTTTCTAACTGAACATCATCGCGACCGGAGAAAATTTCTTTCACACGCAAAAGGTGGGCAAAATCCTTTTCTGTATTCGATGCGTTCACGACGTATAAAAATTTTTGATCAGAGAATTTATAGATCACCAAATCATCAACGATTCCACCGCGCTCATTGCATAGCGCAGTGTACTGCGCTTGCCCGTCGCCGATTCGACTGCAATCGTTTGTTGTTACAAATTGGGTAAACTCTTGCGCCATTGGGCCGATGACCCAGATTTCTCCCATGTGACTGACATCAAACAGGCCCGCGGCTGTGCGCACGGCCTGGTGTTCCGCCGTGACGCTCGAATACTGCACGGGCAATTCCCAACCACCAAAATCGACGATTTTTCCGCCGGATTCAACATGAGTCGTGGAGAGTGCAGTTTTTTTCAGAGAAGGTTTTGCGGATGAGGTCATGCACGCAGTGTAGCTGCCTGCAAAGTATTTTCAAGTAATGCGTGAATGGTCATCGGGCCAATTCCGCCGGGCACAGGCGTAATCGCAGAGGCAACACCGCGTACCGCATCAAAATCCACATCTCCACACAAGCGCCCCGTAACCGGATTGCGGTTGATTCCCACATCCACTACAACGGCCCCGGGCTTGATCCAGTCGGTGGTCACGAGACCTGCTTTGCCTGCGGCAGAAAAAACAAAGTCCGCTTCTTTGCACACCTGAGCGGGCGCAATCGTTTTGCGGTGGATTTGTACCACGGTGGCATTGGCTTGGTTGCACAACACGGCAAGCGGTCCCCCAACAATCGGGCTACGGCCTATCACGGCAACACGCTTTCCCGCGACAGACAGACCATAGTGATTCATCAGCAAAAAAATTCCGGCGGGTGTACACGGGACCAAGCGCGCACGTCCCAACATCAATCGACCTACATTGTCCGGGTGAAAACAATCCACGTCTTTTTCGGGCTCAATCCAAGTAGAAATCTCAAATGCGTCCAAGTGCGGCGGTAGGGGGCGTTGCACTAAAATTCCGTCCACGTCCGCACGGGCATTCAAATCCGAAATCACGGAAAAAAGTTTTTCGCGTGGCAATGTCGCATCAAAAGCCAAGGTCTCACGGCTAAACCCCACAGTTTCGGCGGCTTGAGCCTTGCGTGTGGTGTAAATCACCGAAGCCGGATCGTTCCCCATCAGGATCACGACCAAATGCGGCGCGCGCCTGCGAGCAGCGATAAACTGTTGTGTTTGTGCGGTGAGGCCGGGCAAAAGGGCTTCTACCACGGGTTTTGCTGTCAAAATCATGAGCTTTTATCATAAACGACAATCGCTCACCCGGCAGAATTTTCCGCTTTACGGTCACATTCCAGACATTTTTCGGATAAAACGAGTCTGGTTGATTACTCTGAACTCAGCATGTCTAAGCTTTTATGGCCTGCAATGTCAGGCGCAATGGCACGTTCTACAGAAGTCGAGGTGATTTCCAATACCCTCGCTAATGCCAATACCAATGGATTCAAAAAAGATGCGGTGACGTTCAAAGAGTATTTGGCTGCGGACCAAGCGCCCAAAGACCAACCGGACCCGATGCCTCATCCTATTCGGGATAAAGACTTGTATCCGCTGGAGGGGAAAGACCAATCCTTTGTGGTTGTAGAGGGTACACACACGTTGTTTAAATCTGGCGCACTCAAAACCACCGACAACCCGATGGATGTGGCGCTCGATGGTCCCGGATTTTTAGAAGTCGCAACGCCTCAGGGGAGTCGGTATTTTAAAGGCGGATCGCTCAAGCTGGATAGTGGCGGGCGCTTGGTGACCACCGAAGGTTATCCGGTGCTTTCTCAAAAAATCGGAGAAGGACCGGACCCTAACGCGTTATCCCGAGCAATCTCTTTATCGGACCGCAATGGCAACCTGTCTATTACCCAAAGTGGAGAGGTATTTATGGGTCAAGAAAAGGTGGCCGATCTTTCTGTAGTGGATTTCAAATCCCCTGCATTTATAAAAAAAATAGGCGGACTTTATTTTGAGAACAAGGATCCCGTACAGAACGCGCCACTCACAGCCCAGCAAAGCCAAGTCCCAACAATAGTCCGTCAAGGCGTATTGGAAACTTCAAACGTCAATCCCGTAGAAGAAATTGCGAATCTCATTAAGGCCAACAGGATGTTCGAAGCGGAAATGAAAGCTTTAAAGACGGCCAATGAAATGATGGCCAAAGAAGTGAACGATCTGGGGAGATTTTAATTTATGATGAAAGCCCTGACGACATCAGCTACGGGCCTTGAAGCCCAACAAGCCAATTTAGAGCGAATTTCCAACGATCTGGCCAACGTGAATACGGATGGCTACAAAAAAAGTAACATCGAATTTAAAGACCTGATGTACGAAACGGTGAAAGCACCGGGTGATGCTTTAGGTGCTGCCATGAATTCCCCTGTCGGTGTTCAAAAGGGTTTGGGTGTGAAAGTGGGGGCGTCTCATAAAGACTTTACTCAAGGGGCAGTCAAAAAAACGGACTATCCCTTTGACCTCATGATTGAAGGTAAAGGTTTTTTTGCCGTAAGCCTGCCCAACACCGGAGAAATTGCATATACCCGTCAAGGTGCATTCAAGCTCGATTCGCAAGCCCGCATTTGTAAAAGTGACGGCGCATTGATCGAACCTCCCATCACGGTACCCACCAACGCGGCAAGTGTGATTGTGGGTGGGAACGGTGAAGTCAAAGCCATCACACCAGAGGGTGAAACGGTCATTGGACAAATCCAGCTTGTTAACTTTGTAAACCCACAAGGTCTATTGGCCATCGGGGGTAACTACTACAAATCTACGCCAGCAAGTGGAACGGGCATTCCCACGGTTCCTGGGGAAAATAACGTGGGAACATTGGCGCAGGGAATGCTTGAAACTTCGAATGTCAATGTAGCCAGTTCAATGATCGAAATGATCGGCGCTCAACGTGCGTATGAAATGAACACCAAGGTGATGGGGGTTGCTGACAAAATGCTTGAGGCTACAACGAGTATTGTGAGATAAATTAAATAAAGCCTGTGTAGGATGCACGGGTTTCGTTAGAACTGAAAGCGATCCACGGAGGGATTGTGCATCGGATTCAAAGATCAATTGCATCACGATTTTTTTTATTGAGCATCTTTGTTGGTGCCTTGCCTGCGGGCGCTCGCGCGGCGTCTTTGTTCGAGGTTTTTTACGAGAAAACACGCCAAGCCGTTCAGCAAAAATATCCGGGAGCAGAGGTTCAATTTCAAGGACTAGATGCTATTACGGACACCGAGCATTTCAAGGCTATTCTGGCAATCGACTCTGTTCAGTACATAGAGGAAAAGCCCCAAGAAAAAACCGTTTTCGAGCTTCAAGGGTCTTCTGAATCAAATCGCGTACACATGGTGTTTCAGGTCAGAACCTCGATATTTGTGCCTACCCGCATTGCGAGGGAAAAAATCATTCCGGGACAAATCTTGCGTCCCGATTTATTCACTGTGGTGAAGCTTAATCCGCGCGATGGCATGATGAAAGAGTACCGGGGCATCATCGCTCCCGCATCCCTTCCCCTGCATCGGGTTTGGGCACGACAAACAATTCTCCCGGGCAGTCCGCTCTTGACCACCGCGATAGAGCGCACCCCGGATATTCGTCGCGGGGATCGGGTAAAAATCAGACTAGAGGCGGGCGAGCTAACCCTGTCCACGTCGGGTATCGCCCAGGAAAATGGCTACATTGGCGAGCGACTAAA